>CACXED010000097.1 GCA_902766575.1 uncultured Ruminococcus sp.
CTTCGCGGAGCGGCGTTTTTCGGCATAGTCAGTATAGCCGATACCGGATTTTCTCCGACCGAGCGGATTCTCATATCGTAAGCGGCAAAGTCCGGGTCGCCCGAGTCGATTTCACGCTTTGAGATTAGCTCGGGCTTTACCTCGTCGAGCCGTGCAAGCTGCGCTTCCCAGAAGCTGTCGAAATCCTCGGGGTCGGGAACGCCCTGCGCAATACTGTCGATGTCGGCTCCCGCGCCGCCCTCGAATTTGTCGATGCCGTCGAGCGGCTTGCCGTCAACCGCGCAGGCGGTGACGATCACTCTGACAAAGCCGGGAGTATTCACCGAGGTCTCGAGCCGTATTTTTCCGGTCTCGCCCGGAGCAAAGCCGGACGAGCTTCTGCCGTCGTCGCCGTAAAGCTCCCATCTGAAAAGCGGGCAGCCCATCGGCTCGCCGTTGTGAACGAGCTCGAGCTCGAATACCATCGTCTCGCCGACCGCATAGCCTACTGCGTCCTTGGTTGTTGAACCGCGAAAATAGTTAGCCATTTGTTGCCTCCTTATCTCAGCGCCAGCGACATAATTATCGTCAGCACAAGCAAAAACGCGAAATTTATGATGAGAAAGAGCTTGATATACTGCTTGGTTCTTGCGGGATAGTTTTTTGTGTATTCCCGGAAGGTGATAAGGCTTGCCAGCGAGGCTATCAGCGTTCCTACGCCGCCGATGTTGACGCCGATCAGCAGCGCGCGGTAGTTCTCGGTGAACTGCGAGAGCAGTATCGCCGACGGGACGTTCGAAATGAACTGACAGGACAGAATCGAGAATATCAGCGTGTTCCTGTCGAGCAGTCCCGACACGAAATCCCTAACTACGCCTATCCGCGCCATGTTCCCCGAAAAGACGAAGAACGCCGCAAAGGTTCCGAGCAGCGGATAATCGACCATGCGAAGCGCCTTCCGGTCGGCTATCAGCAGAACCGCAGGAATGACTATCAGCCCGATCCAGTAGGGGATCCCGCGGAAAACTATCGCGATAGCCAGCGCGAAAAGCAGGGAATAGAGCAGGGCTCTGCCCTTTGGCAGTGGCTCGACGTCCGATTCGGGAAATTCTATCGGCGCGGGCTTCACAAAGAAGCAGCAGGCGGTGATTATCGCTATCGAGACCGCAAATGGGAGCGCCATTATCGAGACGAACTCTCCGGTGGGTATCTCGTATTTCGTGTAGAGGTAGAGATTCTGCGGGTTTCCGAAAGGCGTCAGCATACCGCCGAGGTTCGCGGCGATGTTCTGGAGGATAAAGGTCAGCGCCGTCCAGCGCTCGTTTCCGGTCCCGGACAGCACAAAGTAGCCGAGCGGCAGAAAGGTTATCAGCGCCATGTCGTTGGCTATCAGCATCGAGCCGATGAAGGTTATGTAGACCACCGCGATGACGCAGCTCCGGATATTCCCGAAGCGCCTGACTATGCTCCGCGCCAGCAGATAGAAAAAGTTGATGTTCTTGAACGCGCAGACCACGGCTAAGACGCAGAACAGGCAGGTCAGCGTCTTGAAGTCGAAGTATCCGAGATATTCCCGGTCGGGCGGGACGATGAACGATGTGATCAAAGCCGCAGAGAGCGCCGTCACAAGGACGGCGTTCTTTTTTATGAAAGTGGCTACAGGCGATCGGCGTGATTCCGGCTCTCCGGGATGAAAGCCGTGGATATCGGCTCTGTCGCGCGAAAACGCGATGAATTTCATTTGTCGGTCATGCTCTCCCCAAGGATCGGCGAATACATCACGCCGTTATCGCCCTGATAAAGTCTGATGTAATCGACGGTGTAGGTTACGGGGTATTTGACATTTTCGTCGACCATCGCGCCGTCGGGAACCCATGAAGCCTCGGGCGTGAACAGGAAGTTGTTGAGGATTATATAGTTCGGCGTGTGGAAGCCGTCCATGCCCTTGTACTGTCCGAAGTCGCCGGTCTCCTCGGTTATGTCGATTGTGCAGTAATCCTCGCCGTCCACCGAGAATACCATCTTCTCCTCGTCCCAGTAGAAGCCGTAGGTGTGGTATTCGTCCGAGAGATTTTCGAAATTCTCGAATTTGTAGGCGGTCTTGCGGTTTCCGTCGAGCTGAACGTGATAATTGTCAGCGGTGCTGTTGTACCACTTGTGGATGTTCGGGACGAGCGCGTTCTTGCTTCCGAACACCTCGAAGATATCGATCTCGGACATCCAGTTCACGCCCTCGTTTCGCATATCCTCGCGCTGAACCATCCAGAAGGACGGCCAGCAGCCCTTGCCGAACGGGACTTTAGCTCTCATCTCAAGGTAGCCGTAGCAGTAGTTGCAGGAGTCGCGGGTGGTCATCGACATATTCGTCGAGTAGGGCTTGCCGTCAGAAATCGAGGTGTCCTCCTCCTTCCACGAGCGCATGACGAGATTGCCGTCCTCGACCTTGACATTGCGCTCGGTCTTGGAGTTGTACATATCGGTAGCTCCCATCTGAGCGCGCTGGAGCCACTTATTGTGGTCGTAGGTGCCGTCGGTGCTCTCGAACTCGTCGTTCCAGACGAGCTGCATCTCGGGATAACGGTCGCAGACGAGCGGCACGGTGCTGAAATCATAGACCTTTGTGAACTTGAAGTCGGACTTGAGCTCGGTGTCGGAATCCTCCTTCATCAGCGAGACAAACTCGTCCGCCGCTTTTGCAGCCGACATATAGTGACCGCCGCTCACGACGAGATCCGAGCCGTCGAAGCCCAGAGCTCCGGTCTGCAAATCTCCCGAGATCGTGATATGTATGTTGTTCTCCGCAGGCTCGGTCACGATCGGAAGCTCAAAGCCCGAGACCTCCCGGATCCTTGTCTGAATTTTGTTCGCCGCGCTCCGGATCTCACAGGTTGCGTCCTTTTCGATCAGACTCGAATCGTCCTTAATGCTTTTATCACCGAGAGTTATCATTTTGTAATCCTTTCTGTAAATATAATCGTTGTTGTTCTTTCCGCCGAGCAGCCCCTCAGCGCAGTCGATCAGCTTTTCGAGCGCGGCTTTCATGCCGATATCGTCAAAGCCGACTGCGACGATGGTTCCGTCCTTGACCCGGAACATCCAGTCGTTTATGCAGTTCTCACGGTAAGCCGCGAGCTCGTCGAGCGCTTTTTTGCCCTCGCCGTAGTCCGAGACGCAGAGCCAGATTCCCGCTTTTGTGTTTCCCTCGCGGTCGAGCACCGGAATATCAAAGCCGCTGTCCTCGAACAGACGGTCGTGTATTTCGGCGGCGATAGTGTTAAGCTCCTCCGACGCGTTTTTCGGGAGATAGATCGCAAAGTCGCCGATGCTGACTCCGTTGATGGTTTCGACGGCATATTCCCGGCGGCCGATATACTCAAAGCCCTCGGAGAGCATTTTTTCGTCGACGGTCGGCAGCACCTTTTCGACGAAGTAATCGGTTCCCTCGCTGACCGCCGACGGCGAGCCGCCGGTTATAACGACCTTTCCGCCGCCGATCCTGATTATGAAGTCGTTGACATAGTTTCCGCGATACCCGGAGAGCTCGGCGAGAGCCTCGACCGAAGCCGAGCGATTGGTCTGACCGACGAGAACCTCTATGCCGTCCTCGGGGACCGGATCGCCGCGCTTGACCCAGTCGGTGGTGATGGTCAGCCCGAGCTCGTCGCGCAGCTTGATCGCCGCTTTTGTAACCGTATCGTCAGTGATGTCCGGTCGGGTGACAGTATAGCCCGAAAAGAGCGCGAGCTGCTCGGCGCTGACCTCCTTCTGAACGCCGTCCTCCGGCGAAGGGCTGTCGCCGTTGCAGGCGCAGCAGAGAAGCGCGGTGAAGATTAGCAGAAATGCAAGTTTTTTCATTTTATCTCCTCAGAATCATTATGGTTTATTATCTCGCCGACCTTTTCGCAGTCCGAGAGAGCGAGAGATTTCAGTATCGCGGTTCGCTCCGAGAGCCGCTCTGAGATCGCGTCGCGGTTGCTGAGCGCTCTTTTCGCGGCTTCGGCGACCTGTCCGGCGCAGAGCGTCCTGACGTCGAGACAGCTCTCGCCGATGTAGTCGAGGAACGCGCCGATCTTCGGATCGTAGGCGATGCCGATCATCGGAACTCCCATGCGCGCCGCGAAAATCAGCATATGAAGCCGCATACCGACCGCGAACTCCGCATTTCCGAGCAGTCCGCAGAGCTCCGACGCGGTGAGCCCGGATATGACTCTGCCGCATCCCGCCTTGAAGCAGAGCTCCTTTGTGACGACGAGATCCTTGACCGGGTGCATCGGGATATATACCGGCGTCAGCGAATATTCCGCGGCGATGCAGGCTATATCCGCGGCGATGAAGTCTATGAGCTCGCGCCGCGGACGTTCGCCGAAGTTGTTGCCGTCCTTGATCGAGACGATGAAGTAGCGTCCGGACAGCTTCTCGCGCCGCCTGATGTGCTCGACCCAGACGTCGGGCGCGGGATCAAGCAGGAAAGCCGGGTCGGCGGTGACTCTGAGCCTGTCCGGCCTGATACCGAGCCCGGCCGCCAGCTCCTTTGAGCTCTCCTCTCGCAGGCTGACATAGTCGGCGTCGCCGATTATATCCGCAGCCATAGCGCGGCTCCTGTCGGAGGTCAGCGGCCCGAGACCGTTGGCGTAGAGCATCAGCTTAAGCCTACGCTTCTTCGCCATTTTCATGATCGCGACGTAGTAGTAGAGGCTCTTGCGGCTCGTTCCGTCCTGCAAAAGGCTTCCGCCGCCCGAGATCAGCAGCTTGGCGCGCTTCATCTCCGACGCGACCGCCGGAATGTTGAAGCGGTTTATACAGCGCACTCCGCAGACCTGAGCCGTGCGCTTCGGCGAGTTCGACAGGACGGTGATCCTTGCGTCGGGGAGATCGGCTTTAATGCCGTTTATCATCGACTGGAGCAGCGAATCGTCGCCCATATTGTCAAAGCCGTAGTAGCCCGAGATTATAATATCCCCGTGACGGTAGGGCTGGTAGGGCGTCATCTTCGAGTAAGCGGCGAGGTAATCGTCGGTCATTTTCGCGACCGAGTAGCTCTCGAGGATCACGCTCCGACCGAAGCTGCCGAGCAGGGCGCGCTCATTTTCACTCATGGAGAAGACGGCGCGGATATCGTCGGCGATCGAAGCGGCGTCTGGGAGACGCTCGCCGCGGCAGCAGAAGTTGGTCGATTCGGCTTTTGCGAGGTTCTCCTCGGTCAGTATCCCGATGTAGCCCTGCGCTCCGGCTAAAATCACCGGCTTTTCAAGGCTCATCGCCTCGAGCGCGGCTCTTGAGACCCCGGCAAAGCAGTCTCCGGCGGCGATCAGCTTTGCGACGTCGGTGCGCGCGCCGGTGAGCCTGATTATTTCGCGTCCTACCTTTTTGTTGACCTCGGCGGCTCTTGCCGAGAGCTTATCAAACGCGGTTCCTGCGCCTACCATCAGTATTTCAAGCGACGGCAGCTCGTCTGCGAGCAGCTCGGCGGCGTCGCAGAGCAAAAATCCGGTCAGAGCCGCCTCAGTGTCGATCCGGCTGACATATGTGACCCGGAAGCGGTCGTCCGAGAGTCCGAACTCGCGCTTCACGTCCGAGCAGTCGACATTCTTTGAGAAGCGCTCGGTGTCGATGCCGTTGATGGTCAGCGAGATGTTGTCGGACGGAAAGGCGTAGCTGTCGATCAGGTACTGCTTGACGTCGCAGCTGACCGCGACCGACCTCTCGCCCCAGTCGGTAGTGCGCGCGAGCAGCGGGTCGACTTTGTAAACTCCGTGAGTTGAGGTGATGAACCGGAATTTCAGCCTTTTGGCGAGCAGTCCGCAGATAAACGCCGGTATTCTGGCGTGAGCGTGGACGATATCGAATTTTTCCTTTTTTATAAGCCGTTCGAGCCCGAAATAGCTCTTTATCAGCGCCGACGGCGTCTTGGTGTGGAGCGGGAGCTTTATGTGCCTGACTCCGCAGGCGGCGAGCTCCGACTCGTAAACTCCGCCGTTGGACGCGACGGTGACGTCGACCCCGCGCGAGGCGAGCTCGCGGCAGAGCTCTACGACGTGAGTTTCCGCTCCGCCGATCTCAAGACCCATCAGTGTCATTAAAATCTTCATTGTTTAAGAACCTCAGTGTTTTGTCATAAGGATATTGTACCATAATATTGTACATAAGTCAATCAGAAGAAGAAAATTTTTCAAAATTGCTTATTTCGACGCGCTTTTTGCCTGGACTGCGGTAGAATATATCCGGCGGCTGACATAAAATCGAAAGGAATGGTAAAAAATGAATCTGATATCGCCGATCGTACTTATAAAGCAATCGGGCAGGGAATGTCCGCTCTGCGGCTCAAAGCCGGGAGAGCCGGGCTGTCCGGAGTGCTATCGCTTTTTTGCGGACGAGCTGAAGCCGGCGCTGACTGCGCTCTACGGCGCTCCGACTCACCGGGGAGAGGTGCCGAGACGCTTTGACGAGCGCTCAAAGCGCGAGCGCCGGATCGCCGAGCTCAAAGCCGAGCTGGCTGCGGCCGTGGCGGCTGAGGAATTTGAGCGCGCCTGCGGGATCCGCGACTCTCTGCGTCTGGCGCAGAACGAAACGGAGGCGGCTCAGCATGGCTTGGTATGATACCGCGGGACAGTGCGGGGACGTCGTGATAGCGTCGCGGGTTTCGCTGACGAGAGATCTTGAGGGCTATCCCTTCGGCGAAAGGCTCAGCGGCGGCGCGAGGGAAGAACTCATCGGCAGAGTGACGTCGGCGCTCTCGGGAGCCGGGCTGACCGAGGTGGATCTGTCGGCGCTCGAGCCGGCAGCGCTGAAAGCCCTCGCCGAAAAGCGGCTGATCGACCCGGAATTTGCCGGAATGGAGCTTCCACGGACGCTGCTGCTCGGCGAGGAGCGCGGGCTCAGCGTCGCGGTCGGAGGACGCGATCATGTAAAGATAACCGCTCTGCTTCCGGGAGCGGCGGCCGGCGAGGCGTGGAGCTCCGCGTCGGAGCTTGTCAGACTGCTCGACAGAAGCTGCGATTTCGCCTACTCGGAGGAGCTTGGCTATCTGACGAGCGATATAACGTCGCTCGGGACTGCGGCGGAGTTTTCGATGCTGATCCATCTTCCGGCGTCGGGAGAAAATAGCCCTATGTCCGGTCTGCGTCGCTGCGGACTTGAAGCGAGAGCGCTTCCGGGCGATCTCTGGTCGATATCCGCGCCGCCCTTTCCCGGCATAACCGAGGAGGAGCAGTCCGAGCGGCTCACCGGAATGACCGGGCGGATCGCCGCTCTTGAGCGAGAGGCGCGGGCTGAGCTCAGAGCCGATCCGACCCGTCTCTGCGACCGGGTGATGAGAGCGTATGGGATCATGTCCGGCGCATACAGAATGACGCTGGGAGAGCTGATGCCGCTCTGGAGCAGCGTCAGGCTCGGAGCGGTGATCGGACTTCCGGAGCTGCCGTCGCCGGAGGAGCTCGGAGGGATACTGATGTCGGTGATGCCGTCCTGTCTGCCGGACGACGGCGATCCCGACGTGCTGAGAGCCGCGCGGCTCCGCGCAGCTATGAGACCGCGCCTGAAGGAGAGCTGCCGCCGCTCCGGAATCGTCGGTCTGAACACTAAGGAGGACTAAGCAATCATGGCAAAGAGCTTTACCCGCAAGGCGGCGAGCGTGCTCAACGGCGCGCTTGAGGCTGCCTGCGCGCTGGGACACACATATATCGGAAGCGAGCATCTGCTGCTCGCGCTGGCTTCGGAGAGCGACTGCGTAGCGGCAAAGCTGCTCGACGCCCGCGGGATCACGCCCGAGCGGCTCAGGCAGTCGATAATCGCCCGGGTCGGCTGCGGCGAGCGCACCCGGCTGACGCCCGGGAATATGACTCCGAGAGTCAAGCGGATAATCGAAAATTCAGCCGCTCAGTCGAGCCGCACCGGGCTCGGATATATCGGCACCGAGCATCTGCTGCTGGCGCTGCTTGCCGAGAGCGACAGCGTCGCCGTGACGCTCCTCGAGGAGAACGGAGCCGATCCCGACGAGCTTTCGGAGGACGCCGACCGTTTCCTCGGCGCGATGGCTGATCCGGGTCTGGCTTCAGGCTCCGGACGCCAGCCGGTAAAGCTGAAGGACGCGCCGTCGCTCGCTCAGTACGGGCGAGACCTGACCGCGATGGCGCGGGACGGCAGGCTCGATCCGATGATCGGGCGCGAAGCCGAGACCGAGCGGGTCATGCAGATACTCTCCCGCCGGACAAAGAACAATCCCTGTCTCATCGGCGAGCCGGGAGTCGGAAAGACCGCGGTGGTCGAGGGTCTGGCGTCGAGGATAGCGTCGGGGAACGTGCCGGAGACGCTTGCCGGGCGGTCGCTGATAACCCTCGACATACCGTCGATGATAGCCGGAGCGAAATACCGCGGCGAATTTGAGGAGCGGATGAAATCGGTCATGGCCGAAGCGGCGGGGAATCCCTCCGTGATACTTTTTATCGACGAGCTCCATACGCTCATCGGAGCGGGAGCGGCTGAGGGCGCGGTCGACGCCGCGAACATCCTCAAGCCCGCGCTGGCAAGGGGAGAGATACAGATGATCGGCGCGACTACTGTCGACGAGTACCGCGCTCATATCGAAAAGGACTCGGCGCTCGAGCGGAGATTCCAGCCGGTCATGGTCGGAGAGCCGTCGCCCGACGAAGCTGCCGCGATACTGCGCGGGCTCCGCGACCGTTACGAGTCGCATCACCGGGTGAAGATAACCGACGAAGCCATCGACGCCGCGGTAAAGCTGTCTGTACGCTATCTCGGCGACCGATTTCTGCCCGACAAGGCGATAGATCTCATCGACGAAGCGGCGTCGAGAAAACGGATCTCGGCGCGGACTTTGCCTGTGGAGCTCGTGGGAGCCGGGGATCGGCTCAGGTCGCTCGCCGCAGACAAGGAGGAAGCGGTGCGCTCGCAGGATTTCGAGCGGGCGGCCAAGCTGCGCGACGAGGAAAAGCGTCTGCGGCTCGAGCTCGAGAACCGGCGCAGCGTCTGGAACGACCTGAGCGCCGACAGCCTTTCTATCGGAGCGGAGGACATCGCCGAGATCGTGACCGCGTGGAGCGGAGTGCCGGTAAAGCGGCTCGAACAGGACGAGAGCGAACGGCTGCTCGGACTTGAGGAGCTGCTCAAGGCGCGGGTGATCGGTCAGGACGAGGCGGTCGAAGCCGTCGCGAGAGCCGTCCGACGCGGCAGGACAGGTCTGCGCGACCCAAAGCGTCCGGCGGGCTCGTTTCTGTTCATCGGCCCGACCGGAGTTGGCAAGACCGAGCTTGCAAAGGCTCTCGCCGAGGCTGTTTTCGGAAGCGAGAGCGCGCTTATACGGATAGATATGTCCGAGTATATGGAAAAGCACTCGGTCTCAAAGCTGATAGGCTCTCCGCCCGGATATATCGGCTACAGAGAGGGCGGTCAGCTCACCGGCAAGGTGAGAAGAAAGCCATATTCGGTCGTGCTTTTCGATGAGATTGAAAAGGCTCACCCCGATGTTTTCGATCTGTTTCTGCAGCTGCTCGAGGACGGCGTGCTGACCGACTCGGAGGGCAGAAAGGCGGATTTCACGAATACGATAATCATCATGACCTCCAATGTCGGAGCGTCTCTCGACGAGCCGAAGCGGCTCGGCTTCACGCCTGCGCCGGAGGACGGCGGTTATCTTGACAAGGCTCTGCGCCATACCTTCAGACCCGAGTTCCTCAACCGCATCGACGAGGTGATAACCTTCAGACGGCTTTCGGAGGAGAGCGTCAGGAAAATCGCGTCGGTGATGCTCGAGCGGTCGGCGGAAAGAATGAGGGCTCTGGGCTACGAGGTGACGTTCGAGCCGGAGCTTGTCGGCGCGCTTGCCCGCGAGGGGAGCGATCCGGTCTGGGGAGCCCGTCCGCTGAGACGGCTGATAACCCGGAAGCTCGAGGACAGCTTTGCGTCGGCGATGCTTAATGGCGAATTCAAGCCGGGCGACCGGCTGACCGCCGTATTTGAAAACGGAGAAATAGTCTGGAAAAAGTCGAATTTACAGTAATTTTAATGCGCGTTAACAAATCGTTTCAGAAACTTATTGCCGAGTTCACATAAAAAAGGTACAATAATAGTACGTTAAGGCAATAATCTCTAAATGATCCGGAGGTATAAATAAAATGGCATTCTCTTTTGAAAATCTCAAGGCAAATCTCAGCAATATGGCAAAGAAGACCGGAGAGGTCGCGGAAAAGGCTGTCAAAAAGGGCAGCGAGGTCGCCGAGATGGCTGTCAAGAAGGGCGCTGAGGTCGCGGGGATCGCGAAGCTCAACATCTCTCTCAAGGAAAAGGAGTGCGAGCTGAAAAAGCTCTTTACCGAGCTCGGCGAGCTCTGCTACAATAAGGCTGAGGACTCGGCGCTCGCGGCTAAGATCGTCGACATCGACGACGTCAAAGCCGCAATCGAGGCGCTGAAGAACGAGATCGCCGAGGCTAACGGCAAGACGATCTGCTCCTGCGGCAAGGAGATTGATATCGACGCTTCTTTCTGCAAATACTGCGGCGCAAAGATCGAAAAAAAAGCTGACGACGACAAGCCCGAGCCGGAGGATGTAAAGCCCGACGAGGCTGACGGCTCTGACGAGGTCAAGGACGTAAAGCCGCTGACCACCGACGAGTTCGTCGACACCTTTGAGTCTGTTATGGACAAGTACGATCTCAACAAGAAATGAGCCGATCTGCCGGACTTCTATAGTCCGGCAGATTTTTTTTGAGCAATTACAAAAAAATTTGTCAAACCTCTTGACAAAACAGTTTGATTGTGGTATAATAATACACGTTGACGAGAGCTGAGCTCTTGAACTGCACATTGTATCTGGGTGTGGCGCAGTTGGTAGCGCGCTACCTTGGGGTGGTAGAGGCCGCAAGTTCAAGTCTTGTCACTCAGACCAGGATCAGAGACCGGTTTTGATATGAAAATATCAGAAACCGTCTCTGATTTCTTTTTTGCCTAAAGGCTTTTCTGAGCCGCAGATTCCCAGCAAAATTCCATAAATTGAGAGCCGTGCTCGTGATACTCAGGTATGGGGAGCGCGGCTCTTTTGCTCCGTGTCGGAAAAAATTGTCTTTGCCGAAATGCGCGAAAGCTCTTGACAACACGCAGGATGATGTGTATAATATAAGTAAACACATCAAAATGCGCGATTTATGATGTTAAGCACATCAAGCTGCGTGAAAAATGCGGGTCGACTCGGAGGGAAAACGGTGGAAGCACAGAGAACCATACTTCATGCGGATCTGAATAATTTCTACGCCTCGGTCGAGTGTATGCTCGACCCGCGGCTAAAAAAATATCCGGTCGCCGTCTGCGGACGGGAGGAGGAGCGTCACGGGATCGTGCTCGCCAAAAACTACGCCGCAAAGGCGTTCGGAGTCAAGACCGGAGAGGCGATATGGGAGGCGAAAAGCAAGTGTCCCGGACTCGTAATAATCCCTCCGCACTACGGCGAGTACATGAAATATTCCCGTCTGGTGAGGGATATCTACTGCGATTACAGCGATCAGGTGGAGGCCTACGGCATGGACGAGAACTGGATCGACGTCACCGGCTCGCGGCTGCTGTTCGGCGACGGCGAGCATATCGCAAACGAGATCCGCGAGCGAGTGAAGCGGGAGCTCGGGC
>CACXED010000098.1 GCA_902766575.1 uncultured Ruminococcus sp.
AAGATAATGAACTCCTTGTCCTTGATCTCAAGGCAGAAGTCGGAAACGGCAGTGACGCCGCCGGGGTATTTCTTATAGATGTGTTTGAGTGACAGACTTGCCATAGGTAAAAAAATCCTCCTTAGATTATTAAGAGCGCGCTTTTGGGGCGCTTTTTCCTCAATGAGCGACAATTCTCTCAAAGGTCAATTTATGCGTATACAATTATATCAAATTTTCGCTCAAAATGATAGAGCTTTTTTCCCCAAAATTTCAGAATGTTATTTGTCGGTTATGCACAATTCACAGCCTTTGGCGGCTTTTGAGCCGCCAAAGGGATGGCTGAATGTTTTAATTTATTAAAATCTCTTATTTTACATTGATCGAAACGCCGTGTCTTACGCCCGATTCTCTGCCGTCGAGCGCCTTAAGAACCGCGCGGAGCTCGGTCTTTCCGGGCTTTTCGGGTCTGAACGTGACGGTCAGCGGCTTGCCCGGCTCGGGATTTCCGGCGTAGACGAGCTTACCTCCGACAAAGAGCCTGAACTCGCCCGCGTAAAGCTCGCGGAAGGTCAGCTCGCAGATCCCCTCGGCGTTCGGGTCAGCCGACGACGGAATATTAAAGAAGCAGCGGAGTATCTTAAAGCCCGATTTTATGCCGGGACTTATATGCCACGGGTCAAAGCCGAGCGGCTCGAAGGAGTTCATATCGTTGTCGGCGATCTCGACGAGGGCGTCGGGCTCGGTCTCGAAGGTCTTGGCGGAGACCGTGAAGCCGCCGAGCGAGCGGTTAGTCGCGGCGTAGATATATCCGGGCTGAGGAACGTCCTCGACCGCTATCTCAAGCTCGGCAGGCTCGAGACCCTCTCCGGTCGCTCTTATCGTGAGCTTCTTTGCTCCGGGCAGAGACTGGACGAGCGCCTGAGCGTGTCCGGCGAAAAGGCTGCGCTGCGGCTCGTGGTCGCTCTCGAGGCAGTTCGGGTCGCCGTTTCCGACGCCGAGCAGTCTGCCGTCGCCGATGATCTCGAAGTGAAGCAGGTTCGACGCGGTCTCGACGGTCACGCCGTCCTTGTCGACGACGCTGAAGTTGACCGCTATCGCGTCCATGCCGTCGTTTCTGATCGAAGCACGGTCAGGCTCGATGACGATCTTAGCGGGCGCTCCGGCGGTGATACGCTCGTCCGACGCGACGGCGATTCCTCCGTTGTAGCCGACCGCCGAGAGCTTTCCCGGGACGAAAGCGACCTGCCATTCGCAGGGCTCGCAGACGTCGCTCTTTTTCCTGCCGAGCGACTTGCCGTTTAAGAACAGCTCGACCTCCTCGCAGTTGGAAGCGGTCATGACGCGGACAGTCTCGCCCTCGCTCCAGTTCCAGTGCGGCAGCAGATGCACGAGCGGGATCGTCGTGAAGCAGACCTTGTTCTGCCAGAACGAGTCCTTGGCAAAGCCGCAGGTGTCCATGATTCCGAACTGCGAGCCGATCGACGGCCAGTCAAAGGGAGTCGGCTCTCCGCGGTAGTCAAAGCCGGTCCAGATGAAGATTCCGCCGAACCAGTCGTGCTCGCGTGTGAACTTCCATGTGGTCTTGATGAGCTGTCCCCACGGCACGACCTCCTCGTCGTAGCAGGCGAGAATATGCTTTTCCTTGTCGGTCTTATAGCAGCCGCGGGTCGAGACGGCGCTGTTGTTCTCCGAGCCGAACACCGGATGGGTCGGATAGAGCTCGTGATAGCGCTCTGCGCCGCCCGGGACGTTATAGTTGATTCCGGTGGCGTCCATATAGGGAGCCGCGCCGTCGGGATTGTCCTGACCGCCGTTCATGGCTCCGGTGAGCAGTCTGGTGTCGTCGAGCTTAAGCACAAGGCTCCTCATGCGGCGGAAGATGTTGCCGCCCTCCTTGGTGCCCTGTATCGGCTCCTCGTTAAAGAGCGAGTACATGACGACCGACGGATGATTGCGGTCGCGTCTGACCATAGCCTCGACGTGAGAGAGCACCTCGGGACGCGCTTCAAAGCGGCGGTTCTCGTCCATCACGAGCATACCGAGCTCGTCGCAGGCGTCGAGCACAGCCTTCGTAGGCATATTGTGCGAGCAGCGGTAGGCGTTCGTACCCATCTCCTTGAGACGGCGGATGCGGTAATACTGAATCGAATCGGGGACGGCGACTCCGACTCCGGCGTGATCCTGATGATTGCAGGTGCCCATCAGCTTTATCGGTCTGCCGTTGAGGAAGAAGCCCCGGTCGGCGTCGACCGAGAAGGTTCTGAAGCCGATCCTTACCGAATCCTCGTCGATAACCTCGCCGTCCTCGAGCAGCGTGACCTTAGCCGTGTAGAGCTTCGGGTCGGTGACGTCCCAGCGCGCCGGGTCGTTTACGCGGAGAGTGTGGCTTACGGCAATCTTGGAGTCGGGCTCGGAGCGGTATTCCTCGCTCTCTCCGGAGGCGACGGGAGTATCGCCGTCGAAGATCTCGGTGCGGATTCTGAAATTCTTCGGCTCGTAGCCGGTGTTCTCGATAGTCGCTTCGCAGACGGTGTTCCAGTCGTTGGCGGTGTTTTCGATATGTGCCGGCTTTATGAACAGTCCGTCGTGGGCGATGTGGAGCTGCTCCTTGACGTAGAGCCTGACGTGACGGTAGATTCCCGCGCCCTCGTACCACCAGCCCTCGGTGGAGAGTCCGTCGATATAGACGACGAGCGTGTTCGCCCGGTCGCCGAAAAAGGCGCGGTCGGTGACGTCGATGTCGGTCGGCGCGTAGGCGCTGAACGAGCGTCCGATCAGCGAGCCGTTGAGGTAGAATCTCGCCGTGACCGCCGTTCCCTCAAACGAGAGGAAGATATGCTTTCCGGCGAACTCCTCCGGGAGCCTGAAGGACTTTCTGTACCACGCGTTGCAGCGGGTCTTGTAGCCGTGGGAGATGAGGTTCTCGCTCGAAAAATCGGTCTCGGTGAGGTAGTCGTGGGGGATATCGACGACTCTCCACGAGCTGTCGTCAAAGTTCATGTTGGGTATGCCGCGCTCCTGACCCGCCTTTGAGGAGTTGTAGGAGTCGGAGTGGGTTTTCTGGGCTTCCTCGACGCCGTCGCCGAGCAGGAAGCGCCATTCTCTGTCAAGCAGAAATTCACGTCTCATTGTTTTTTCCTTTCCTGAGGAAACGCTGATTTAAGGTTGTTTTCGCAGAAAAAAGCCCATAGATTCAAGCCTTTTTTCTGCGAAAACCCGATTTATTCAGCTTAT
>CACXED010000099.1 GCA_902766575.1 uncultured Ruminococcus sp.
GTGATTTTGTAACATAAAAACAAATAGCTCAAACGGTTATCAAGCATTTAGTGAAATATAACGATTTCGCTAATGTGATACTAATATAATACCACAATTTTGTCGGGATTGTCAATAGTGCCGGAGACATTTTTACACTAAAATTTATTTTTTTACAATTGATATACAATTGGGACATATTATTGCGAATCTGAGGGCTGATTATCGGTTATTGTGCGGTTATCTGCCCGTATCTCCCCTCGGCTATGTACAATACAGAGCTGTATCTGCGGAATTTTATCCGGTTGCCGGTTATACTCACGGAGTATGCCGTCGCCGTGCTTGGGATCATCCTCAGCCGCTCTGCTCTGACCGACGCGGGGATCCGGTTCTCATGCGATTGGATCCTCTCATTTTCCGGAATATTATACCACATTTTGCGCCGTTTGTAAAGCCTGCGCTCAAAAAACGCAAAAAAGCCCGGCAAATCACGCTCCGCCACGTTTTTTAACAAAATTGCTATTGTATTTTTCAGCCGGATATTGTATAATAAAGCTTATAGCGTTATGTTATAAATTCTTTTGTATGGAGATAATGAAATGGTACTTGAAAACATCGAATTCATAAAGCAGTTTGACCCTGAGATCGGCGACGCCGTCGCCAAGGAGTACGCCCGTCAGCAGCGCGGCCTCGAGCTCATCGCCTCCGAGAACGTCGTTTCTCCCGCAGTCATGGCGGCTATGGGAACCGTTCTCACCAACAAATACGCCGAGGGCTATCCCGGAAAGCGCTACTACGGCGGCTGCGAGTGCGTCGACATCGCAGAGAACATCGCCATCGAGCGCGCAAAGAAGCTCTTCGGAGCCGAGCACGCCAACGTCCAGCCCCACTCGGGCGCTCAGGCCAACACCGCGGTCTATCTCGCGCTCCTGAAGCCCGGCGACACCGTCCTCGGCATGAACCTCGCTCACGGCGGTCATCTCACCCACGGAAGCCCGGTCAACATCTCGGGTATGCTCTACAACTTCGTCCCCTACGGCGTCGACGAGGACACCAGCATGATCGACTACGACAAGGTCGAATTCCTCGCCAAGGAGCACAAGCCGAGGCTCATCGTCGCCGGCGCGTCGGCTTATCCGAGGATCATCGACTTCAAGCGTCTCTCCGAGATCGCAAAGGAGGTCGGCGCTTATCTGATGGTCGATATGGCTCACATCGCCGGACTGGTCGCCGCGGGACTTCATCCCTCGCCCGTACCCTACGCCGACGTCGTGACCACGACCACCCACAAGACTCTGCGCGGCCCGCGCGGAGGTATGATCCTCTGCCGCGAGGAGCTTGCAAAGGCGATCAACAAGGCTGTGTTCCCCGGAACTCAGGGCGGTCCGCTCATGCACATCATCGCCGCAAAGGCCGTCTGCTTCGGCGAGGCTCTCAAGCCTGAATTCAAGGCTTATCAGGAGCAGATCGTAAGGAACGCCAAGGTTCTCGCTGACTCGCTGATCTCCGAGGGCTTCAACCTGCTCTCGGGCGGCACCGACAACCATCTGATGCTCCTCGACCTGCGCAATCTCGGCATCACCGGAAAGCAGCTCGAAAAGCAGCTCGACGAGGTCTACATCACCGTCAACAAGAACGCTATCCCCAACGACCCTCAGTCGCCCTTCATCACCAGCGGCGTCAGAATCGGCACTCCCGCCGTCACCTCCCGCGGTCTTGTCGAGGAGGATATGAAGAATATCGCTCACCTCATAAAGCTCACGGCAACCGACTTTGAGAACTCCGCCGACTATGTCCGCGCAGAGGTCACGAAGATCTGCAAGAAGTATCCGCTCTACGAGGGCTGAAATTTAACGAACCGAGGTTGACCGGCAGGCGATGATACAGAATATCGAGCTATACGCTATATTTGTAGAGTTATCCCGCTATTCGAGTCTCTCTACCGCGGCAAAAGCGATGCACATCTCCCAGCCCGCGCTGTCCGGAAAGGTCGCCGAGCTCGAGCGCTCGCTCGGAGTAAAGCTGATCTTCCGCTCAAACCGGGGCTTCTCGCTGACCGGCGAGGGAGAAGCGCTGCTCGACCATCTCCGGCGCGGCTTTTCACAGATCGAAGCGGGCGAGAATCAGCTCCGGGAGATCGCCGGACTCGGCAGCGGGCTGATGCGGATCGGCGCCAGCGACATGACGCTCAGGTTCTTTCTGCTCGATCACCTCGAACGCTTCCGGCGCGAGCACCCGCTCGTAAAACTCGCCGTCACCAACGCGCCCACGCCGCAGACCCTCGCCGCGCTGAGAGCCGGAATGATCGACTTCTGCGTCATCAGCGAGCCGATCGAGGCCGCCGACCGCCGCGAGCTTGAGCTGATCCCGGTGCGGGAGATTCAGGATATCTTTGTCTGCTCGGAGCGGTTCGGCTCGCTGCTCGGGCATGAGGTGGGCTTTGAGGAGCTGTCGGCCGAGCCGCTTGTGCTCCTCGGGCAGGAGACCTCGACCAGACGCTATATCGACGGATTTTTCGCGCCCGATCAGCTCTGCGCCGACATTGAGCTTGCGACGAGCGATCTTCTGCTCGAGTTCGCAAGACGCGGAATCGGCGCCGCCTGCATAGTCGAGGACTTTGCGAGAGAGGATCTCGCCGCGGGACGGCTTTTCAGGATAAGGCTGAAGCGCGAGCTCCCGCCGAGACATTTCCTGCTCGCCTACTCAAAAAAGCTGCCCCTGCCGTCAGCCGCCGGACGCTTTGTCCGCGAGCTGTGTCGGGGCAGGGAATAACCGCAATTTCAATAAAAGAGGTAATTTCTGTATGTTAATTTCCTCAGCGGAGATAATCTCGGTGGGAACCGAGCTCTTGCTCGGCGACGTCGTGAACACCGACGCGGCGTTTATCTCGCGCAGACTGGCGGCGCTCGGAATCGCGCAGTACCGTCAGACCGTCGTCGGCGACAACGCCGGACGGCTCGAAGCGGCGCTCGGAGAGGCGCTCGGACGCGCCGATCTCGTGATACTCACCGGAGGGCTCGGGCCGACCTACGACGATCTCACAAAGGAGACCGCCGCAAAGCTGATGAAGCGTTCTCTCGTCGTGGACGAGAGAACCCTCGGACGCATCGAAGCCCGCGCAAGGGCGTTCGGCTTTGAGATGACCGAAAACAACAAGAAGCAGGCGCTGATCCCCGAGGGCTCGTTCATACTCGACAACGACAACGGCACGGCTCCCGGCATCGTTATCGAGGACTTTGAGAAAGGGAAGCTCATAATGCTCCTGCCCGGCCCTCCGAGCGAGTGCGAGCCGATGTTCCATGAAAAAGCCGAGCCCTATCTCAGACGCTTCACGTCGGGAGTACTCGTTTCGCACACGCTGAACATCTTCGGGCTCGGCGAGTCAAAGGTCGAGTCGATACTGCGCGAAATCATGCTCGCGTCGGAAAATCCGACCCTCGCGCCCTACGCAAAGGACGGTGAGGTTCAGCTCCGCGTCACCGCGTCGGGAATCGACACCGCCGAGTGCGAAAGGCTCTGCTCGGAGCTTATAGAGCGGATATATTCGACCGAGGTCGGAAAATATATCTACGGAATCGACGCAGGAACGCTCGAGGACGCGCTCGTCCGCGAGCTGATCGCGCAGAAAAAGCGCATCGCCGCCGCCGAATCCTGCACGGGCGGCTACGTCGCAAAGCGTATCACCAACGTCAGCGGCTCGAGCGAGGTGCTCGACGGCAGCATCGTCACCTACGCCAACCGCGTCAAGGAACGCTTCTGCAATGTTTCACGTGAAACATTGCAGAAATACGGCGCGGTATCAAGGCAGACCGCGATAGAGATGGCGCGCGGCGTGAGAGAGCTTTTCGGAGCCGATATCGGCGTCTCGACGACAGGCATCGCCGGGCCTACCGGCGGAACTCCCGAAAAGCCGGTCGGGACTGTCTTTGTCGGCGTCTCGGCCGACGGCTTTGAGGAAGTGCGCGAGCTTCACATCGGAAACGGGCTCGCGAGCCGCGAAAAGGTGCGCTATATCTCGGCAAGCAACGCTCTGCATCTCGCGCTTACAGCGCTTGCAGCTATAAAAAATAATTCTAAGGAGTTTTTATCATGAACGCTAAAGAAATAATCGCCGCGATTGAAAACGGCAAATACAACGAAATTTTCACAACTCTCTACGGCGCGGAGAACGTAGCCGCTCAGCAGCAGAGATATATCACTACCGTAAACGAGTTCGCAAAGCTGTTCGGCACAGACCGCGAAATTTCGCTCTTTTCGGTCGCCGGCAGAAGCGAGATCTCCGGAAACCACACCGACCATAACCACGGCAGAGTGCTCGCCGCTTCGATAAACCTCGACATCATCGCCGCCGCTTCTCCCCGCGACGATCTGCGCATCAACATCAAGTCCGAGGGCTTCCCGATCGACGAGGTCGACATCACCAATCCCGCCGTCGACGAGAGCCTGTTCTACACCTCAAAGTCGATAATCTCGGGTATGTGCAGCGGCTTCCTCAAATACGGTCACAGGGTCGGCGGCTACGACGCTTACACGACCTCGAACGTGTTCAAGGGCTCGGGACTCTCGTCCTCCGCGGCGTTTGAGGACATGGTCGGACTGATCCTCAACGGCTTCTACAACGACGGCAAGGTCGAGAACGCCGAGATCGCCAAGATCGCTCAGTACTCCGAGAACGTGTTCTTCGGCAAGCCCTCGGGACTGATGGATCAGACCGCCTGCGCGGTCGGCGGCTTTGTCGCCATCGACTTCAAGAACCCCAAGGAGCCGGTCATCGAAAAGCTCCCGTTCGACCTCACCGCAGCCGGATATTCGCTCTGCATCGTCAACACCGGCGGCAATCACGCCGATCTCAACGAGGACTACGCCTCGGTTCCGGCTGAGATGAAGAAGGTCGCGTCCTATTTCGGAAAGCAGGTACTCCGCGAGGTCAGCCTCGACGAGATTCTCGCCAACATTCCGAAGCTCCGCGAGTTCGCCGGAGACCGCGCCATCATGCGCGCCATCCATTTCGAGAACGAGAACGAGCGCGTCGCCGCTCAGACCGAGGCGCTCAGAAAGGGCGATATCGACGGCTTCTTCAAGGGCGTTTTAGCGTCGGGCGACTCGAGCTTCAAGTATCTCCAGAACGTCTACACCGTCAAGAACGTCTCCGAGCAGGGACTTTCGCTGGCGCTCTGCATCGCCGAGAACGCGCTCAAGGGCAAGAAAGCCGCTTTCCGCGTCCACGGCGGAGGCTTTGCCGGAACAATTCAGGCGTTCGTTAAGACCGAGGACGTTCCCGAGTTCAGAAAGGCTCTCGACTCCGCGTTCGGCAAGGGCGCGACTACCGAGCTCAAGGTCCGTCCCTACGGCGCGATCCGCATCCAGTAAGGCAAAATGCCCCGCAATAAAAATAAGAAAAAGAAGAATTCTCTCGTCTACTCGCCCGAGTCGGTGGCTGAGGTCAGGAAAAAGCTGAAATCGCTCAACAAGCGCAGACTGCTGACGATCCTGCTGTCGACGATAGCCGTTTTCGCGGTCTACGAAGCTCTGCTGAGCCTTGAAGCGGCAAAGGGAATGTCGTTCAGCATCGCGACGGCGGTGATGTTCTCCGCCGTGACCGCGCTGACCATGGCGGTGATCTTTCTCAACCACGGCTTTTCGAAAAAGGACTTCACGCCGGATATGCTCCGGGAGGACGTTCCGGCTGACGAGGCTCAGAAAATCTGCGATAAGCTCAACTCCCATCGGGCAATCGCGAAAAAGCTGATGCTAGTGCTGACGCCGCTGATGCTGGCTCTGCTGCTCGACATCATCGGGCTGTTCTACGGCGATACGCTTTCGAATATCTTCAGATTTCTTGTGCCTGCAAGCTGATGGAACTTACCGCATACACCCTCGCGTCGAGCTCAAAGGGCAACTCGGTCTGGATCAAGTTCGGGAGCGACGAGCTGCTCATCGACGCGGGCATAAGCTGCCGGAGGATCGAATCCGCGCTGCGGCAGCTCGACGACGCTCCGCCGCTCTCAAATGTCGGAGCGGTGCTTGTGACCCACGAGCACTCGGATCACGTCGCCGGTCTTCCGACTTTGGCTAAAAAATATCATATCCCGATACATATGACCGAGGACTCTGCCCGGGCGATGCTCTCCTCGCAGAAATATCTGCCAACCGCCGATTTCATCACCGTCCACCCGCGAACCTTTGAGATAAAGGTCGGAGAGATAACCGTCCGCTCCTTTGCTACGCCGCACGACAGCGCTTCGAGCGTCGGATATCTCGTCTCGGCGGGCGGAAGGACGATAGCCATAGCTACCGATATTGGTCATATCAGCGACACTATCGAAAACGCGCTGACCGGCGCGGACAGTGTGATTTTAGAGTCGAATCACGACGTGAATATGCTGCTCTCCGGCTCCTATCCCTACGAGCTGAAGCGGAGGATACTCTCCGACCGGGGACATCTCTCAAACGAGAACGCCGCCGAGTTCGCAAGAAGGCTCGCCGGGTCGGGGACGAGACAGATAGTACTCGCGCATCTCTCGCCCGAGAACAATATTCCCGAGCTGGCGCTGACGACGGCAAAGCTGAAGCTCGCCGGAACCGGCTGCGGGATTTCGGTCGCAAAAGCCGACGCGCCGACGCTCGTCTGCGGCTCGCCGGTTTCGGAGGAGGTCGGAGCTTGATAAGAGTTACAATTATTTTCGTCGGGACGATAAAGGAACGCTATCTCTCCGACGCGGTCGCCGAGTACGAAAAGCGGCTCTCGGCTTACTGCACGCTCAACGATATCTGCATCAAAGACGAAAAGCTCCCCGAGCGCGCGTCGGACGCAGAGATCTCCGCCGCTCTGAAGCGCGAGGGCGAGCGGATCATCGCCGCGATCCCTCCCCGCGCCTACACGATCGCCCTCTGCGTCGAGGGAAAGCAGATGCCCAGCGAGAAGTTCTCAAAGACTCTCGCGTCGCTCGGCGGGGAAGGGTACTCGGATATCTGCTTTATAATCGGCGGCTCGGACGGGCTGTCGGACGAGGTCAAGGGAAAGGCAAAGCTGCGGCTCTCGATCTCTGAAATGACCTTTCCGCACCAGCTGATGCGGGTCATCCTGCTCGAGCAGCTCTACCGGGCGTTCAACATCGCCGCGGGCGGAAAATACCATAAATAAAGGAAAAATCCATGAAGCTATTCAAAAAGATAGCGGTCAGAGTCGTTCCGGTCGGACTTTTGGTCTTCTCGGCCGCCGCTCTGACCGCCTACCAGCGCGGAGTTTTTGATATAACCTTTATCGAGCGCCCGGCCGAGTCTGCGGAAACTGCCGATACTCTGCCGCCCGAGACCTCCGCGCCTGTTCCCGCCGACGCCTCATCCGGGCTTTCCGACGCCGACGGTACCGACAGCTCCGAAACTGTTGAAACTGGTGAAACCGGCTCGGATATCCCGGCGACCGACGGCGTAACCGACTTTCTCAACAGTCTCGGCTCGACGGCGACGGCGCTCTCGGGCGGATGGGAGGTCACGGACGAGGTCTTTTCAAGCCGGATGAAGCTGACGCTGCTCGACCCGGCGGTCGCGGTCGGAAGCCCGTTCTCGCTCAGAAGCAAGGAGTCGGTCGAGTACACCCGCGTTCCCAATGAGAAATACGGCGGCTACACCACCGAGAGCTCGTCGGTCTATGTTGAGCGCCCGCTGGTCGAGGTCTATATGGATTATATCCTCGTAGACAACGGCTCGACCGTCGCGCTGCTCAACCGCGAGGGAAATATCCTCGACGGCAGCTTTGACGTTGAGTATTATGTCCCCGCCTACACGCGCAATTCGGACGATATCGCGCAGTTCAGAGTCACTGTCCCGGCAAAGTCCAAATACGGCTCCGAAACCTACAAATACTATATGTTCGACGGGGACGGCGATTTTATCGAGAGCGGCTACAACGACGCCGCCGAGAACCGCGGGCTCTATTTCAACTACCCGAGCTATTTCGGAAAGTCCGACTCGACCTACAGAAGAAGCTGGCGCGACGGCGCTTTCGGCTTTGCGAACGGCAATTCGGGCGTGATTTCGGGCTATCGCTACGACAGCGCCTTTGAGTTCAGCGAGGGGCTCGCCGCGACCGAGAAGCTCGACGAGGTGCTCGGTCAGGATGTGCTGTCCTATGTGGACACGCGCTGGCAGAATAAAATCACCGGCTCGGCTTCGAGCTGGAATCATGGACCCTACTACAATCTCTCGGGACGGAGAGTTTCGTCGGTCTACCGTATGCCCGACACCCGCGGAGTCGAGTCGCTCGGCTTCATTTACTTCGACCACGGGCTCTGCCGGATAAGACGTCAGGAGTACGACTACTATCACACCTACGACTCGCTCGCCTACAACTACGCCGGGCATCACTATATCCTCTGCTGCACCGACGAGGATCTCGTCATGCGCATCGACGGAACGCTCTGGGACGTGCCGGGCGGATTTACGGTCAAGGCTTACTCGGACGGGGTCTTCCTGCTTGAAAAGGATGGGCTCTGCGGCTTCATGGACTACACCGGTAAATGGATAGCTCAGCCGGTCTACGACTACGCCGAGCCCTTCTGCGAGGGTCTTGCGGTTATCGGCTCGGAGGGGAAGCGCGGAATGATCGACACGTCGGGAAATACTGTCGTTCCGACAGTTTTCGACTATATCCAGTCCTGCTCGGGCGGAATTATCGCCGTCTGGGACGAGGCTAACGGCTGGAATATCCTAAGCAAGGTAAAATAAGGTCATTGTCAAAATGGAAAAGATCAGGGAATACGACGCGGGAGAGGTCGACGTCGCCGTCGTCGGAGCGGGTCACGCCGGAATCGAGGCGGCGCTCGCTTCGGCGAGGCTCGGGCTTACTACCGCGCTTTTTACGATAAATCTCGACGCGGTGGGCAATATGCCCTGCAATCCGTCGATCGGCGGAACCGGAAAGGGGCATCTCGTCTACGAGATCGACGCGCTCGGCGGTGAAATGGGCAGAGCCGCCGACAAGGTCATGCTCCAGAGCCGGGTGCTCAATCTCGGCAAGGGAGCCGCCGTCCACTCGAAGCGGATTCAGGCCGACCGCCAGAAATACCGCACTTTAATGAAAAAGACTCTCGAAACAACGCCGAACCTCAGTCTCATTCAGGCTGAGATCGCGGATATCCACATCTCTGTGGAAAACGGCGAGCGGAGAGTCGAGTCGGTCGTCACAAAGCTCGGCGCGCGCTGGAAATGCAGAGCCGCGATAATCTGCTCGGGAACTTATCTCAACGGCAGAGTCATCGTCGGAGAGGTCGCTTACTCCTCCGGGCCGGACGGTATGCTCCCGGCGACCGAGCTGTCGAATGCGCTTCTGCGCGAGGGAATAGAGCTGATGCGCTTCAAGACCGGAACTCCCGCGAGAGTTCACCGCGAGTCTATCGACTTCTCGGGACTGGAGCTTCAGCCCGGCGACCGGGAGGTAGACCCTTTCTCGGTCGACTCAGACCGGGACGAGCTGAACTCGAGAGAGCAGATCCCCTGTCACATCGTCTACACGACCAAAGAGACGCACGAGATAATCCGCGCGAATATGTCGCGCTCGCCGCTCTATTCGGGCATGATCGAGGGAGTCGGGCCGCGCTACTGTCCGTCGATTGAGGACAAGGTCGTGCGCTTTGCCGACAAGGAGCGGCACCAGCTATTTATCGAGCCGATGGGCTTGGACACCGAGGAGATGTACATTCAGGGCTTCTCGACCAGTCTGCCCGAGGAGGTTCAGGTGCAGATGCTCCGCAGTCTCCCCGGCTTTGAGCACGCGAAGATGATGCGCACCGCCTACGCCATCGAGTACGACTGCGCCGATCCGACGCAGCTCAGACCGACGCTCGAGTTCAAGGCTATAAAGGGGCTCTACGGAGCCGGGCAGTTCAACGGCACGTCGGGCTACGAGGAAGCCGCCGCTCAGGGGCTCGTCGCCGGGATAAACGCCGCGCTCGCCGTCAAGGGCGAGGAGCCGATGATCCTCACCCGCCAGTCGTCCTACATCGGCACGCTGATCGACGATCTCGTCACAAAAGGCACAAAGGAGCCCTACCGGATCATGACTTCCCGCTCGGAATACCGGCTGCTGCTGCGTCAGGACAACGCCGCCGAGCGTCTGACGCCGATCGGTCGCCGGGTCGGGCTGATCAGCGACGACCGCTGGCAGCGCTTTGAAGCCGAACAGTCCGAGGTCGCAGCCGAGCTCGCGCGCGTCGAGGGGCTGACTGTCGCTCCGTCGCCCGAGCTGTCGAAGATACTCGCGGAGAATAGCTCCGCCGAGGTCACATCGGGCGTTAAGCTCGCCGAGCTGATACGCCGTCCCGAGCTGTCCTACGAAAAGCTGGCTCCGGTCGATCCCCATCGCCCCGAGCTGTCCCATCGCGTCCGCGAGCAGGACGAGGTCAAGATCAAGTACGCCGGCTACATCAAGCGTCAGCTCGCCGAGGTCGCGCGGACTGAAAAACTGGAGTCCAAGCGCCTGCCGGCGCCGTTCGACTACTCGACGGTGAAGGGAATACGCCTTGAAGCGGCGCAGAAGCTCAACAAGCTCCAGCCCGAGAGCATCGGTCAGGCGTCGCGGATAAGCGGCGTTTCGCCCGCCGACATCTCGGTGCTGCTGATATTCTTCGGTTAAGGAGGGCTTATGAACTCTTTTAGCGAAAGATTCAAGGAGATCATGCGCGCGAACTCGCTCGGTGAGTTTGCCGACGATCAGCTCGCCGGGCGCTTTGAGCGGCTGACTTCGCGTATGCTCGAGGTCAACGAGCACATGAACCTCACCGCGATAACCGACGCCGACGGCGTGATTCTCAAGCACTACGCCGACTCGCTCGTCCTCGCCGGGCTGATTCCCGAGGGAGCGACAGTCATAGACGTGGGCTGCGGAGCGGGCTTTCCGTCGCTGCCGCTGGCTATCGCGCGTCCCGATCTGAAAATCACCGCCCTCGACTCGACGGCAAAGCGGATAAGATACATCGCCGAGACCGCGGAAATACTCGGGCTTACAAATATTTCCGTACTCGCCGCTCGAGCCGAGGAAGCCGCGAGAAAGCCTGAACTTCGCGAACGCTTCGACATTTCCTGCGCCAGAGCCGTCGCGAGACTCAACGCGCTGTCCGAGCTCTGCCTGCCCTTTGTAAAGGTGGGCGGCAGCTTCGCGGCTCTCAAGGGCAGGGCTGACGGCGAGGTTGCCGAGGCTCGCTCCGCTCTCGGAAAGCTCGGCGGCAGACTTATTTCGGAAAAATCCTACTCGATCTCGCTTCCCGGCGGAGAGGAAAACCCGCGAACGCTCGTCGTTGTGGAGAAAATTTCCCGCACGCCCGAAAACTATCCGCGCAGTTGGTCACAAATCCTGAAAAAGCCGCTCTGAGCGGCTTTTTTTGAGCCTCGGAACGGCTGAATTTATTATTTCCCATAGCTTTACCGGAATTTCGCTCCTTTATCGACGGCAGCGGTTATTTTTCTCTACCGACTTTTCAACACGCTTTGCGGGGA
>CACXED010000100.1 GCA_902766575.1 uncultured Ruminococcus sp.
CTCCGCGTCGCCCTCGCAGACCTCTGAGGACTCGGCGGCCTCGACAGACGCTGAGTTCGACGCGTCCTTCGGCAGCTCGCTGAACACGCCGTACACTCCGCACTCGGTGTTGCCGAGCAGCGCGCCTATCTTCCCCGACGAAAAATAGCCCTTGAGCTCGCCCGGCGTTCCCGCCTGTCCCCTGACAACTCCGCTTATCGAGACGTTGAGCACAACGCCGCGCTTCAGCGGCATCAGCTCTCCGGTGTCCGAGTCGCAGATACCGTGTCCGAGCCCCGCGAAGGCTCCGGTCGACGGGTCGATGAAGGTCACAGTCCCGATACCCGCCGTACTGTCGCGTATCCAGAGCCCGGCTCTAAATTTGCCGTCGTCGGCGCTCTCGACCGGAAGGACGTCGACCGTCAGCTCTCCTCCGCTCCGCCGAACGAGCATACTCAGCTTCTCGCCCGAGCAGCCGCAGACCGCGCTGACTACGTCGTCGGCGCTCGATATCCTGACCCCGTTGATCTCGCAGATCACGTCGCGGGGTCTGATCCCGGCGTCGCGGGCAGGACTGAGCCGTCCGGCTGAGGTCTCCACCTCTCCGACGCCGACCACAAGCACTCCGTCGCAGCAGAGCCTCACTCCGAACGGCATTCCGCCCGGCATCAGCTTATCCGCAGCCGCCGCCGGACTGAGCGTCAGCGCGAGGACGGCGATAAAAGCCGCCGCTCGTTTTATGATTTTACCGCATCTCATTTCTTATCTCCCGAAATTCTCCCGAATTGTTTTTTGAAATCCTTTGAAATCCGATTGTCGTTTCCTGAAAGCCGCTCTCTTAATGTGCCTTGACGCGGGCAAAAGATGAGTAACAAAATTTGTCCTGCGCGGCGACGATCGGACGGCCGATCGCAAAAATACAGGCTTTCCGGGACTTTTTCAGCTCCGGACGGATAAAATTCACACTTTTTTAACACTAAACCGCCTGCGGCATTTTATAATATATTCAGGAACATTTTTGTTTTTTTCGCGTCTTTATATGCGAGGTGATCTTATCCGTGACTAAAAAGCGAAAGCCCCAAAAGGGTATTAAAAAAAGATACATAATTGTCCCGCTCGCGGTTCTGGCGTCGCTCTGCGCACTCTATCTGACCGCGGTGTTCTCGACGATCCCTTTTATAGAAAAATGGCGCGCTCTCTGGATCGAGACCGCCATGACCACCGCCGATCATCAGTGGCTCGCCACAGCGTTCATCCCCGGCTCGGTGATCGATAAGGTCATGGCGCAGAAAAACAATACCTCCGATGTGATCGGCGGCTCGGAGCATCTGAACAACGCCGACGAGACTACCTCCGCCGACACGGAGAAGCCCCTGCCGGACGAGCCGGACGAGCCTTTGCCCGAGGAACCCGACGGCTCCGATATACTCGGTCAGAACAAGATAGTAGTCGGCGAAAACGATTACGCCGGCTACAAGGTTCTCGTCAACGATACCGACGAGGGGATCGTGATCTCCGAGATCCATGAGAACGGCTATCGCGGCAAGATAATGCTCATCGACGATCCGTCCCGCGTATTTCTCGGAACGACCGACAAAAAGGACGCCGAGGGTCTCAGGATCAAGGCCATGATGTCCCTCTACGGCGCGGTCGCCGGGATAAACGCCAGCGGCTTTGCCGATCCCAACGATCAGGGCACCGGCAGCGATATCGTCGGTATGTCCTACGACGGCGAATTCTGGGGCGAATACGTCGACTTCTACGACTCGATACTCATAACAACCGAAAACCGGCTCGTCGTCGGCAGAGTGCTAGACTGGGAAAAATACAACATCAGAGCCGGAATACAGTTCGGCCCGGTGCTGATCGCCGATAGAGAAGCGATGGTCTCGGGCTCGGGCGGCTACGGTATTCATCCGAGAACGGCTATCGGTCAGCGCGAGGACGGCGTTATCGTCTTTCTCGTCATCGACGGACGGCAGATAGGCTGGAGTCTCGGCTGCACCGTGGAGGATCTTGTCAATATTCTTCAAAAATATAATGTCGTCAACGCCGCCTGCTGCGACGGCGGCTCGAGCAGCGTGCTCGCCTACAAGGGCGAGGTCATCACAAAAACCAGCTCGCTCAACCCCGATTACGGTCGGAGACTTCCCAACGCCTTTTTGGTAGCTCCAAAGGAAAAGGATTCCAAAGGAAAAGGATAACGATAATGAATGATTCAAACGACGAAATTTTCATGCGGCGGGCGCTGGAGCTCGCCAAAGAAGCCGCAGAGCTCGGTGAAGTCCCGGTCGGCGCGGTCATTGTAAAGGACGGCGAGATCATCGCCGAGGACTTCAACCGACGCGAGCTCGACAAAAACGCCGCCGCTCACGCCGAGCTGCTCGCGATAAACAAAGCCTGCGAAAGGCTCGGAGGCTGGCGGCTCACCGGCTGCACGCTCTACGTGACGCTCGAGCCCTGCCCGATGTGCGCCGGAGCCATAGTCAACTCAAGGCTCTCCCGCGTGGTCTTTGCCGCCAAGGATCCGAAAGCCGGAGCCTTCGGCTCGGTTCTGAACCTGAACTTCTATCCGCTCAATCACAAGCCGAAGCTCGAGTCGGGGCTCTGCGGAATCGAAGCGTCGGCTCAGCTGCGGGATTTCTTCTCGTCGCTAAGAAATAAGCGCGGAAAATAACTCACGACGCCGTCCAAAAAGCGGCGTCATTGTGCTTTTTGACGCTTTGCGGAGTCAAAATGCAGACAAAAATTTTCAAAATTGCACTTGTAGTTTACCTCGGAATGTGATATAATATTACAGACTGTTTTTTATTTTTGAATTTCTCCGCATTCAGGCGCGGCAAAGCCGTTCGGCGCTTAATGGGCTGTCCGTCACGAGCTGTCCGCCGATGCAAATTTCTGAAATTATGCGAAAGGCAAGGTCTTATCCAAAATCATGAAATATCTCGTTCTTCTCTGCGACGGCATGGCCGACTACAAGATTGACGCTCTCGGCGGACGCACTCCCATGGAAGCCGCCAGAAAGCCCATGACCGACAGGCTCGCGAAAACCTCGCTCTGCGGCACCGTATCCAATGTCCCCGACGGAATGGTTCCCGAAAGCGACACCGCGAACATCGCCGTGCTCTCCTACGACCCGAAAATCTACTCCAAGGGCCGCTCTCCGCTCGAAGCCGTCTCGATGGGTCTCACGATGCGTCCCGACGACACCGCTTACCGCTGCAACGTAGTCACTCTCAGCGAGGACGAGGACGACTACGACGAGCGGATCATGCTCGACCACAGCGCCGACGAGATCACCACCGACGAGGCGAGCGAGCTTATCAAGTCCCTCGAGGAACGCTTCGGCACGGATTTCCGTCACTTCTACACCGGAGTCAGCTACCGTCACTGCATGATCTGGAACAACACCCCCTCCGAGTACAATTTCATGCGCCCGCACGATATCCTCGGACGGAAGATCAAGGATTACTTACCCAAGGGCGAAGCCGGAAAGCCCTTCTACGACCTCATGCGCGCAAGCTACGACCTGCTCGAGCATCACCCGATCAACGAAGCCCGACGCGCACGCGGACTCAGACCCGCGAACTCGATCTGGCTCTGGAGTCCCGGCAAGAAGCCCGCTCTCCCGAACTTCTACGAGAAGTGGGGACTCCGCGGAGCGGTCATCTCGGCGGTCGATCTCATCAAGGGCATCGGAATCTGCGCCGGTCTGCGCTCTATCGACGTTGAGGGCGCTACAGGTAACGTCAAGACCAACTGGTCTGGCAAGGCTGACGCCGCTATCGACGCCTTTGAGAACGATTACGATTTCGTCTACATCCACGTCGAGGCTCCCGACGAGTGCGGACACCGCGCCGAGCTCGACAACAAGATACTCTCGATTGAAAAGATCGACGAGCTGATCCTCACTCCGGTCTATGATTATCTCGTCTCGACCGGCGAGGATTTCCGCATTATGGTTCTGCCCGACCATCCGACTCCGATCGCGCTCAGAACTCACTCGAGCGAGCCGGTGCCGTTTATGATCTACTGCTCGGACAAAAAATACGACGGCGTCGACTCGTTCACCGAGGACTCCTGCGAAGCCAAGCATTTCTACATTCCTCACGGCTACGACCTGCTCTCGCATATGATAGAAAGGAATGGTCAGAAAAATGAATGACAGAAACGACGAGCCCGAAAAGAACGTACCGGATGAAGCTCCCGAGGCTCAGGAAAAAGCCGCTGAAAAGGCCGACGCCATGTCTCCCATGCGTCTTGCCGGCGAGGTCTACGACTGGGTGGAGATCTTTGTCATGACGATCACGGCGGTATTTCTCATCTTTACCTTTATCGCGCGGATCGCTTACGTCGACGGCCCGTCGATGAACAACACTCTGCACGACCGCGACACTCTCATCGTCAGCCGTCTGTTCTACACTCCGAAGCACGGCGATATCGTCGTCTTTCAGTCTCCGGACAGCGGTATCGAAGGCGGTATCGTCAAGCGCGTCATCGCCACCGAGGGTCAGACCGTCGACATCGACTTTGACAGCTGGACGGTCACGGTCGACGGCGTTGAGCTCGACGAGGACTATGTGAACTTTGAGGAAGGGCTCCCGATGCGCAGCTATGACGTAGAATTTCCGCTCACCGTCCCCGAGGGTCAGATCTTTGTGATGGGCGACAACCGCAACCACTCAAACGACAGCCGCGGAAGTCAGATCGGATGCGTCGACACCCGCTTCATCTTCGGTCATGTGCTGTTCAGGTTGACGCCGCTCTCGGACTTCGGAACCGTCAGATAAGATAAAGGAAAACAAATGCCTTCTACAGTTATACAGTGGTTCCCCGGGCATATGGCCAAGACCCGGCGGCTCATCACCGAGTGCCTGCCGCTTGTCGACATCGTAATCGAGGTGCTCGACGCGAGGATCCCTCAGAGCTCGAAAAATCCCGAGCTTGAGCGGCTCGTCGGCGACAAGCCAAAGCTGACCGTGCTCTCCAAGTCCTCGCTCGCCGACCCGAATCTCAGCGCGCTCTGGCGCTCGCGCTATGCCGAAAGCGGCAGGACGGCTATCTTCTACGACTGCCGGAGCGGAGAGAATTTAGCGGCGATACCTACCGCCGTCCGGAAGATTCTCGAGGAAAAGCTCGGACGCTACGAGGAAAAGGGTATGTCCGGCCGCCGTCTCAAGGCGATGATAGTCGGCATCCCCAACGTCGGCAAATCCTCGCTTATCAACGCTCTCGCCAAAAACAGCAAGGCCAAGGTCGAGAACCGTCCCGGCGTAACTCTTACAAAGCAGTGGATAACCACTCCGACCGGAATAGATCTGCTCGATATGCCGGGCGTGCTCTGGCCGAAATTCGAGGACCCGGAGGTCGGCGAAAACCTCGCCGTCACCGGAGCTATCAAGGACGATATCCTCGACCTTGAGCAGATAGCCTTCATCCTCGTCGGCAGACTGCGCGCCGTCGCTCCCGACAAGCTCTCCGAGCGCTATAAGCTCGGCGATATGGCGCAGTACGACAGTCTCGCCGACCACGAGCTGCTCGAGGTGATCGCGAAAAAGCGCGGGTTCCTCGTCCCGGGCGGAGAGGCCGACCTCGAGCGCGCTTCGAATATGCTGCTCGACGAGTTCCGGGCAGCCAAGATCGGCAGAATAACTCTCGAACGACCCGAATAATTATGGATTGGAATATCGAAAACTCATACTTCGAAAAGGGCTTCACGATAATCTGCGGCACTGACGAGGCCGGACGCGGACCGCTCTGCGGTCCGGTCGTCGCCGGAGCGGCGATCCTCCCGGCGGGACTTGAGATACCCTATCTCAACGACTCGAAAAAGCTCACCGAAAAGCGCCGCGAGAAGCTCTTTGACGAGATCACCTCCGCGGCGGTCTCGTGGGCGGTCGCCGAGGCTTCGCCCGAGGAGATCGACCGCCTGAATATCCTGAACGCCGCTCAGCTCGCGATGCGCAGAGCCGTCGCAAAGCTCTCCCCGAAGCCGCAGCTCGTGCTTGTCGACGGAAATGTCGCGCGGGACTTTGAGATACAGGCGGTAACTCTCGTCGGAGGGGACGGTCTCTCGCCGTCGATAGCCGCCGCGTCGATTTTAGCCAAGGTCACGCGGGATCGGATAATGGCGTCGCTCGCGACAGATTATCCGACGCTCGGACTTGAAAAGCACAAGGGCTATCCGACAAAGGCTCACTACGCCGCGCTGAACGCCTACATTGACGGGCACGGCGAGCCGCCCGCGATCTACCGGAGGAGCTTTCTCAGAAATCTGCACCGCGATGAGCTATAAAAAATCCATCGGAGCGCGCGGCGAGGAGATCGCCGCGGAGTATCTCGGAAAAATGGGGTATCGGATCATCGCGCAGAATCTCCGCGTCTCGCACGACGAGATAGATATCGTCGCCGAGGACGAGGCAAAAACCGTCTTTGTCGAGGTCAAATCCCGTGCTGACACGCCGACGAACCGCCGCTACGGTCGTCCGGCGTCCGCCGTCGACTACGCAAAGCAGCAGCGGCTCATCCGCGCCGCCGAGGAATATATGCGCCGCAATCCCGGCGCTAAGCCTCCGCGAATCGACGTTGTCGAGGTCGTCTTCCCCGCTATCCACGAGGACACGCCGATCGACCTCTCAAGGCTGCTGCCGCTCCGGGTGAACCATATAAGAAACGCCGTCCGCAAGTGATCAAATGATTAAGGAGGATTTCGGCATGAAAAAGCTCCGCCTTTTCGATCTGCACTGTGACACGCTCTACGAAGCCCTGCGTCAGAACCGCAGTCTTATGAGAAACGACCTTGGCATATCCTTTGACCGTCTCTGTGAGTATGAACGCTTCACGCAGGTGCTCGCGATGTGGAGCGACTCCCGCATCGACGAGGATACCGCGTTTCAGCGTTTTTTTGCTGCCCGGGATAAGCTCGGAAACGAGCTGAAATCCGACGGCAGAGTCGTTCTCTGCCGCTCCGACGCAGAGCTTTCGGCGGCTGAGAGCGCGGGAAAGAACGCCGTCCTTTTAGCGGTCGAGGGAGGAAAGCTGCTCGGCGAGGACATTCATCGTCTCGACGAGCTCTACTCTGCCGGAGTGAGATTCTTAACTCTCGTCTGGGATAAGACCTGCGCGATAGGCGGAGCTCACGACACCGATATCGGACTTTACGACTTCGGTAAAGACGTCGTCCGGCGCTGCTTTGAGCTCGGAATTATACCGGATATCTCCCACGCCTCTGAAAAAATGTGCGGCGAGGTCATCGGGCTTGCAAAGGAAGCCGGAAAGGTCTGTATCGCGACCCATTCGAACTCCCGCGCGGTCTGCGATCACCCGCGGAATCTCACCGACCGGCATTTCTGCGATATCGCGTCGCTCGGCGGGATCGTCGGAATCAGTCTCGCGCCGATGCACCTGACGTCAGACTACCTGACAAAATGCGGGATTTCCGACATTGTCGCTCATATCGAGCACTATCTGTCCCTCGGCGGAGAGGATACGGTCTGTCTCGGCTGCGACCTCGACGGAGTGTCGAGACTGCCCGACGGTATTCAGAACGTCTCGGATCTCGAAAAAATAGCCGACGCGCTCGCGCAAATCAACTATACCGATACTCTCATCGACAAAATCTTTTATGCAAACGCACGAAATTTCATTTCTCTATGGCTAAAATGAAATTTGCATGGTATAATATAATTCGGAAAATTGCTTTATATCAATAAAAAAGACAATCCATCCCGGCAAACGCCGGGCTTCAAACGATACGGAGGTTCATTATGAACTATATCAGCACACGAGGTGACCGTGAGAAAATCACCGCCGCCTGCGCAATCAAGCAGGGTCTCGCTCACGACGGCGGACTGTTTATGCCCGAGAAAATTCCGGAGCTCGACAGTCAGGATCTCGCCGAGCTCTGCGAGATGAGCTATCCCGAGCGCGCAGCCTACATACTCTCGCGCTTTCTGACCGACTACAGCTACGAGGAGCTGCTTGAGGACTGCCAGTCCGCCTACTCCGCCGAGCGTTTCCCCGGCGGCGCCGCTCCGATACATAAGCTCGGCGACGACAAATTCGTCCTCGAGCTCTGGCACGGCCCTACCTCGGCGTTCAAGGACATGGCGCTCCAGATCATGCCGAAGCTCCTCTCACGCGCGCTCACGATGACCGGCGAGGAGCGCACCGCGCTGATACTCGTCGCCACCAGCGGCGACACCGGAAAGGCGGCTCTCGAGGGCTATCGAGACGTAAAGGGCGTAAAGATCATGGTGTTCTACCCGGTCGACGGCGTCTCGCGCGTCCAGAAGCTCCAGATGGCGACCCAGCTCGGAGAAAACGTCAACGTCTGCGCCATCAAGGGCAACTTTGACGACGCTCAGACCGGAGTCAAGAAGATCTTCACCGACACGGCTTTCGCAGACGAGCTCGACCGCGGAGGAGTGTTCCTCTCGAGCGCGAACTCGATCAACTGGGGCCGTCTCGCGCCGCAGATAGTCTACTACGTCTCGGCTTACTGCGATCTCATCAACTCGGGCGAGATCTACGCCGGAGAGATGATCAACGTCACCGTCCCGACCGGAAACTTCGGAAACATCTTCGCCGCGTTCATCGCCAAGAAGATGGGGCTCCCGATCAACCGTCTCGTCTGCGCGTCCAATAAGAACAATATCCTCACCGACTTCCTCGAGACCGGAACCTACGACCGCAACCGCAGCTTCTACACGACCATGTCGCCGTCGATGGATATCCTCATCTCGAGCAACCTCGAGCGTCTGCTCTATGTAATGAGCGGCAGCGAGGAAACCGCCGCTTATATGAAGAAGCTCAACGAGGAGGGACGCTACACCGTCAGCGACGAGCTGAAGCAGAAGCTCGGCGACCACTTCTCCGGTCTTTTCTGCGACGAGGAGAGCACCGCAAAAGAGATCAAGCGCACCTTCCGTGAGGACGAGTACCTGATCGACACTCACACCGCCGTCGCCGTCTCCTGCGCAAAGCGCTATATGGAGAAGAATCCCGACGGCACAAAGATGCTCATCGCTTCGACCGCAAGCCCCTACAAGTTCGCCGCCGACGTTTTCAAGTCCATCACAGGCGAAAAGCCCGCGGACGAGCTCTCGGCTCTCGAGGAGCTGTCCAAGCTCTCGGGCGTTGCGATACCCTACCCTCTCGCCGATATCGACAAGCGCGAGATACGCTTCAGAGAGGTTATCTCCAAGGAAGAAATGCCCTCGAACGTCAAGGCGTTTGCGCTCGGAAAATAAGGTTACTTCCGCGTGACTCCGCCCCTCGGCTCAAAGGTCGCGCAGCGCGTCTCGGCCGAGCTTGAGGCGACGATATTCCCGATATTCACGCGCTCGGCGGTGCAGTAAATATCTCCGTCGTGAAATACGCAGTTGCGAGCGTCGCAGGTTATTCCCCTGATATGCCGCGGCGGCGTATCCGGGCTTACTGAGAGCGAATTGTCGAACAGTCCCATTTGATCATATCCTTTCTTATCTGGTTGTCAATAGTTTTGCCCGACGATCCGGGCATATTCGGTATCCGTAAAAAAATCTCACGGAGGTAAATAATGTCACTATATGTTCTCTCTGACACTCATCTCTCCACCGGCGACGACAAGCCGATGGATATCTTCGGCGCGAGATGGACAGGATATACCGAAAAGCTCCGGACGCGCTGGAACAGGCTCGTTACCGACGAGGACACCGTCGTCATCGCCGGCGACATCTCCTGGGCGATGAGCCACACCGGCGCCGTCGGCGATCTGCGCTTCATCGAAAACCTCAACGGCAGCAAGATCATCGGCCGCGGCAATCACGACTACTGGTGGACGTCGATGAAAAAGTTGGAGGAGCTCTGCGAGGCTGAGAGCTTTTCGACGCTCAGATTCCTGCACAACAACGCCTACGAGGTCGAGGACTTTATCGTCGCCGGCTCGCGCGGCTGGTATATCGACGAGTCGAACCGCAAAATGCCTCAGGACGCCGATTACCAGAAGATCGTCGCCAGAGAGGCTATCCGGCTCGAGCTCAGTCTCACCGAGGCAGTCAAGCTCCGCGACAAAATCGAGTCAAATACCGGAATAAAAAAGGAGATCCTCGCCTTTCTCCACTTCCCGCCGAGCTTTCGCGGCTACGAATGTCCCGAGATCATAGCCGTTTTGAAAAAGTACGGCATAAAGCGCTGCTACTTCGGACACATCCACGGCGTATACGACGAGCCGCGCTGCGTCGAGTCGGACGGGATAGCCTACACGCTCACCTCGGCGGATTTTCTCGACTTCTGGCCGCTGCCGGTGCTGCCGTTGCAGGACTGAAACCGAAACTTCATTTATTATTAAATAAAAAATAAAAATTTGAAAATTTTTCGTTATATGTATTGACTTTGCGCGAAAATATAGTACAATATAGTATAGTGCAAAAATATACTCAAAAAATCACTACTGGACGCAGGCGCTCGGAGCTGTGCTCTGTGCGCGTTATAAAGAGCTCAAGAATCCCTAAAGGTTTTGCGCTCTGACTTGCGCCATATCTTTGGAGGAAAAACAATGAGCTTAAAATCCGTAAAGACCCCCGAGACCAATGTGGTCGAAATCGAATTCACCGCCGACAAGGAGACCTTTGACGCCGCTGTCAACAAGGCGTACAAAAAGCAGGTCGGCTCCATCACCGTCCCCGGCTTCCGCAAGGGCAAGGCGCCCAAGCACATCATCGAAAAGCTCTACGGCAAGGGAGTTTTCTATGACGAGGCGCTCAACGAGATCGCTCCCAAGGCTTACGAGGACGCTATCAAGGATCAGGACTTCAAGATCGTCTCCCAGCCTGAGTTCGACGTCACCGAGATCGGCGACGAGGGCGTTACCTTCACCGCTAAGTTCTATGTAAAGCCTGAGGTCGAGATCTCCGACTACGCCGGAATCGCCGTTACCAAGACTGTCCGCGAGGCTTCCGACGACGAGGTAAACGCCGAGATCGAGCAGACCCAGAAGCGCAACTCCCGTCAGGTCGAGATAAACGACCGTCCCGCTCAGGACGGCGATATCGCTGTCATCGACTTCGACGGCTATGTCGACGGCAAGCAGTTCGCCGGCGGCAAGGCTGACAAGTACAATCTCACTCTCGGCTCCGGCTCGTTCATCCCCGGCTTTGAGGAGCAGATCGTCGGCAAGAACATCGGCGACGAGTTCGACGTCAACGTCACCTTCCCGGAGGATTACCACGCCTCAGAGCTCGCAGGCAAGCCCGCTGTCTTCAAGGTAAAGCTCCACGAGCTCAAGTTCAACGAGCTCCCCGCTCTTGACGATGAGTTCGCAAAGGACGTCTCCGAATTTGATACCTTTGATGAATACAAGGCTGACGTCAAGGCAAAAATCAACGACAGATACAAGGCTCAGGCTGAGAGCGAGGTCGAGGAGCAGCTCATAAACGCGCTCATCGAAAAGCTCAAGGCTGAGATCCCCGAGCCGATGTTTGCCGCTGAGACCGAGAACTTCGTCCGCGACTTCGACAGCAGACTCCGTATGCAGGGACTCGACCTCGGCACCTACTTCAAGTACACCGGACTCGATCTCGACGCGCTCCGCAAGCAGATGCGTCCGCAGGCTGAGCGTCAGGTCAAGACCCGTCTCGCTCTTGAAAAGATCGCCGCTCTTGAGAACATCGCTCCCACCGACGAGGAGATCAACGCCGAGTACGAGCGCATCGCCGCAGACGCAAAGCTCGACCTCGACAAGGTCAAGGAGATCGTCAGCGACGAAATGGTCAGAGAGGACGTCGCGGTCAAGAAGGCCGTCGATTTCGTCAAGGAGAAGGCTGTCGTCACCGAAAAGCCCTACGATCCCAACGAGAAGAAGGACGAAGCCGGCGAGGCTGACGAGTACGTCAAGATCGACGAATAATTAAATCCCGGGGAATTTTCCGGACATCATTCCGATAACAGTTTTTGGGCGGTCGGTCAGTCGGCAAGCGGCTGAGGGTCGCCCAAAGCAATCTGTAAATTCTCTGTACAGATGGAGGTTTTATATGGCACTTGTACCAATGGTAGTCGAGCAGACCGTCCGCGGCGAACGCTCCTACGATATCTATTCGCGGCTCCTCAACGACCGCATAGTCTTTCTGTCCGACGAGGTCAATGATCAGACCGCGTCGCTTGTCGTCGCTCAGCTCCTGTTCCTTGAGGCTCAGGATCCCGACAAGGACATCAGTCTTTATATCAACAGCCCCTGAGGCTCCATTTCCTCCGGCATGGCTATCTACGACACAATGAACTTCATCAAGTGCGACGTGTC
>CACXED010000101.1 GCA_902766575.1 uncultured Ruminococcus sp.
CCTCCGGAGCGCTGACCGTCAGCTCTCCGAGCGGTTTCCCGGAGGGCATATACGCGCGGTCGAGGGTCAGCGCTTCGATCTCAACGCTGCTGCCTCTGAGCAGCAGGGACGGGATGTTTTCGGCTGTGAGCAGAGCAGGGATATTATCAGGGCTCTCGGCAGGCACGAACAGCAGCCCGTTTCCTATCTTCCTCTGGATCCCGTCCGACGGGACATTGACGGCTGTACACTCTCCGGAGGACGCATATTTGACCATAACAGTCGTGGAGCCGCCGCCGTCGAGGTTGAGCGCCGTCACGCAGCCGAGCTCTGCCATCACTGCCGACAGCTCGGTCTCGGTTAGTCCGCGGCTCTTTGACGATCTTCCGTCGACCGCGAAGAATACGACCTTACCGTCCTCCCGGACGCCGACAGCCGTGCGGGGATTTGAGTATTTTTCGTGCTCCTCGTCGATGATGCCCTCCGGCATGACGCCGTTTTCGAGTATCAGATCCCCTCCGCCGATCGCCGTGACTACCGACTCCCAGCCCTCGGCGCAGGAGGTCCCGAACAGAAGCTCGTCTCCGACGGCGATATCCGTGAATTTCGGATAAACCGCGCTCGCCTCGGCGACTGAAAGCACAGCGCAGCCCTCGGGGAGCTGACTGTCCATAACCGAGGTGTTGATCTCGCGGACGACGCCCTTGAGCTGTCCGCTGACCGGAAGCCCGCTCTCGGGTCTGCTCTCAAGCTCAATTACTATTTCGAGCGACGGCTCGGTCGAGGTCGTCCGGTCGGAGTAGTGCTCATCAAGCAGATACGCGCCCCAGACCGACGGATATTTATTGTAGTATTCAATGACGATCGGCTCGCCGGACGAGGAGAGATCGGTCAGGGTCAGCCTTGTCTCCGGCTTTCCGATTATCACTTTACCGTCTTTGGTGAAGCCGACCGCGTATCTCGGATTTTCGGGATCGTCGTCGCCCGAAACGAGTCTGCCGCTGTTTATCATGACTCCCATCGGTATGCCGGTTTTCATGCTGAAGAAGTCTCCGTTCAGCGCTCCGAGTATGTTCCGTTCGCTCCAGTCCCTGACCATTGCGCCGAGACTTTCGCGTCCGTAAAGTCCTTCACCGTAAATCGCTATCGGGAGAGTACCTCCCGATGGGTCGTATTCGAATATGTAGGCGTTCTGTGTGCTGATGCCGTTGTCGGCTGTCAGTTCGGTGTAGACGAGGCTGTCTCCGATGATCTCGCGTCTTATCGGGCAGGCTTCGCCGAGGCTTCCGAAGCTGACAGCCGACGCGCTCCCGCCGAGTACAGACGCGCAGTGCAGCGCTGCGAGCAGGCTCGTCAGCGCGCGTTTTTTATTTGATTTTTTCAATTTTTCCTCCGTTTTCATGATCCGGCGGAGATTGTATCAAAAGGGTCGGTTATTATCTGAGCGCTCCGTCCGGATCGGTCTCGGTGGACTGCTGCTTTATGCCGCGGCAGTTCAGCCCGAGCCGCTCCCGGATATCAGAAGCGATGATGTCCGCCTGAGCGGCTCGTGCTTTCTCTCCGAAATGATAGGCGTCGGTCATTTCGTCGTCCTTGTCGAGCGAATCGGTCGGCGTGAACAGGTCGATCACCGGCAGTCCGAGCTCTGATGCGATTTTTACAGCGATATCGTTAAGCTCCCTTGCGCGTCGGGTCTTTCCGGTATCGTTCAGCGAGGTGCAGAGCGTCAGCAAGAGCTTGGCGTCCGGCTTTTTCGCGAGGATGAACCTGACCGCTCCGCGATAGGCTTCCTCCCATTCGCCGGTGTCGGTGACGAGACTGTGCAGTCCGTTGTTGAAGCTGATGAGGTCAAAGCGGCTGCCGTCGAGGATGAAATCGAGCTCGCGGAAATAGTCCGGATCGGTCACGCACTTTGAAGTCGCCCAGAAGGTGACGTTAGCGCTGTCGGCGAGCCTTGCCCGAACCTCGGACTGATAGCCGTTGCAGATCGAATCTCCGATGAGCAGCACGCGCGGACTTACCCTGTCCGGCGCGTTGTAGGAATGTTGTAGGAATAGGTTGTAGACCACTCGATGCTCTCGCGCACGCGGGAGGTTTTTTTCGGCTGGTAGTCGCGGTAGCCTATCATATGCTCCAGTCTCCGTTTCTGAAAAAGGTATCGCGGAATTTTTCCGCTGCGGCGAGCCCTCCGCGTCCGTCGGGGTGAGCGCCGTAAATGTAGTTGTCGCTGAGATATTCTCCGCCGTCCAGCGCCGATTCAATGTCGTAGACCCGGCAGCCGTAGAGCTCGGCTATGCGCGGTATCGAAAGCTCGGCGGCGCGCCATTCGATGTACTGCTCCCGAGTGAACTCAAAGGGAGGTATCATCGAGAGGATGACCTCGACTCCGGCGGACTGGAGCTCTCGGATCAGCCTTTCGAGCATATCGTCGACCTCGCCGGCGCTTGAGCGGTGTCCGGCTCGGTAAGCGCCGTGAAGTATGTCGTTCACGCCGAAGGTCATGACTACCACGTCGTTCTGCTTGGCTTTCCAGAGCCAGCTTTTTCCGGTGGCGCAGTCGGCTCCGCGCCCGTAGCCGAGCCCGAGATTCCAGACCGCATAGCCGTCGAGCATCATCGCTATCCGTCCCGCCCACATCTCGACCGCTCCTCTGGCAGTTCCGCAGCCCTGAGTGATCGAGTCTCCGAGGAACGCCACGCGCTTTTTATACGGTCGGTCGCAGGCGAACATCGCCGGAAGCGGGCTGTTATCGGCGGGACGGAAGCCCTGCTCTCCGTATTCGAAGGTGAACGCCTGACTGTCCGGCGTGCAGGGGATATCCTCGCCCTCGAGCTCCCATTCAAAGGCGAGGCTGTGTCCCTTTTCGATCCGAAGCCGTACAGGATCGCTCTCGATATGCTCGTCCGGAGCGACCTCGACAGAGCCGGAGCCGTTGAAGGTCAGCGTCTGCCAGTCGGGCTCGGAAGCGAGGTCATGCTTTCCGTAGACCCCGCCGTCGGCGAGCTTTGCCGATAATATGCAAAAGCTGCCTCCGCTGCGGTCGACGTAAGCGACGCTGCCGTCCGCAAAGGTGCTGTTGACGGTATTTATATAGAATATCCGCCAGTCGAACTCACCCGGCGTTTCGACCGGAAGATAGGCTCTGAGGCGGATATGGCGTCTGCCCTCGAGTATAAAGTTTGTCCCGGTTCCGAGCGGGACGTTCGAAACGTATTTTTTGAACATGATCATCCTCTTTTCAAACAATTTTACGGTTCTGAGACGAGTCACAGACAGTATACCATAATCCGGAACGATTGTCAATACAAGAATTGAAAATCATATGCTGGTTATCTTTTCAAGGGAACATCGTCGGGCGGCTTGAACTGTAACACCCGGTTCGGCGGTGATCGTGCCAACCCGGGCTGCAATCCCGTCCACGACACGATGCTTTACAGTCGCTGCGCGCTTTTTATTGTCCCTATGCCCGGATCTCGCTCGGAGTGAAGCCGGTGACCGCCTTGAAGGTTCGGGTGAAGTAGGAGACGTTGTCAAAGCCGCAGGAGCGTGCGATCTCTCCGACCGATCCGGAGGTGCCGCGCAGCAGACGCTCGGCCTCCCGGCAGCGCAGATCGTTTATGTACCTGACGACCGTGAAGCCGGTCTCGCGCCGGAATTCGCGGCAGAGATAGTATTTGCTGACGCTGACGTTCCCGGCGATCTCGTCGACCGTCATCGGGCGGGTGAGATTTGAGTTGATGTAGCCGATGGCGCGGCGCACGATGCTCCCCGTCTCGCGCTCGGCGCTCGGATGCGACCAGCCGCGGCAGAGCTTTACCATCAGCGTCAGTATCGCCGCCTTGACTCCAGCCGCTCCGAACCTCTCACCGCTCTGCTGAGCCAAGATCTCCTCCGATGCGCGGGAATAGAGCTGTCCGGCCTCGCTGTCCCGGACTACGCACTCAAAGTCGATAGCGGCGACGTCGATGCCGTTGTCAAAGCAGAACTTGCTGTCGACGATGAGACATTCGTAGCAGCCCGCCGCGTCCTTTGGAATCGAGTGCAGCGCGTTGGAGC
>CACXED010000102.1 GCA_902766575.1 uncultured Ruminococcus sp.
ACAAAGCTGCGCCGTCAAGAGACGCGGTCAGTCCGTTGCCGGGCAGCGCCTGAAACCGTTCGACCTCGGCTGCCGTCAGCCCATCCTGCTCGGCCCTTTGATTGATTGCGCGAGCCAGCGGATGCTCGCTTTTCTTCTCCAATGCATAGGCGATGGACAGCAGCTCCGCTTCGCTTATACCATCAACCGGGAGAATATCAGTGACCTTCGGCTCTCCTTTGGTGATCGTTCCGGTTTTATCCAGCGCAACGATCCTGACCTTTCCGGTCTCCTCCAAAGATACCGCCGTCTTGAACAGAATCCCGTGCTTTGCGCCCATTCCGTTGCCCACCATGATTGCCACAGGAGTCGCAAGCCCCAGCGCGCAGGGACAGCTTATGACCAGTACGGAAATCCCCCGCGCCAGAGCAAACCCTACAGTCTGTCCGGCGAGGAGCCAGACGATTATTGTTAACGCCGCGATTGCGATAACGGCGGGGACAAATACGCCGGAAACCCGGTCGGCAACCTTGGCGATCGGCGCTTTCGTCGCGGCGGCGTCGCTGACCATCCGAATGATCTGAGAGAGCGTGGTGTCCTCGCCGACTCTGGTGGCTTCACAGCGGAGAAAGCCCGACTGGTTCAGCGTTCCTGCGGAGACCATGCTTCCTGCCGCTTTATCGACCGGAATGCTCTCGCCCGTCAGGGAGGATTCGTCAACCGCGCCGTTCCCCTCCAAAACGGTTCCGTCCACAGGGATGTTTTCGCCGGGGCGCACCACAAAGACGTCGCCCTTTGTCACCTGTCCGATCGGCACGGTGATCTCCGCGCCGTCCCGCAGGAGCGTGGCGGTTTTGGGCGCCAGCTTCATCAGACCCTTGAGGGCATTGGTGGTTTTACCCTTGGAACGAGCCTCCAGCATCTTTCCCAGAGTAATCAGCGTAAGGATAGTAGCGGCGGACTCAAAGTAGAATTCGTGCATATAGGTCATCACGGCGTCCATATTGCCCTTGACCTGCGCGTCCGTCATGGCGAACAGTGCAAAGGTGCTGTAGCCAAAGGCTGCCGCAGCTCCCAGCGCAACCAATGCGTCCATGTTGGGCGCACGGCGCCACAGGCTCTTGAATCCGCTGATAAAAAACTTCTGATTGATTACCATAACGATCACCGTCAGCAGCAGCTGCAAAAGCCCCATTGCCACATGGTTGCCGTCAAAGAACGAGGGCAGCGGCCAGCCCCACATCATATGTCCCATGGAAACGTACATCAGTACGATCCAGAAGCCCAGAGAAGCGATCAGCCGTTTTTTCAGCAGTGGGGTCTCCCTGTCCTTCAGCGCATCCTCCTCGGAGGAAAGCTGTGCGGTCTGATCGTTACTGCCTTTTTTCAGAGCCGCTCCATATCCCGCGTCACGAACCGCAGCGATGATATCCTCGGAGGAGGCGGTTCCCTCCACGCCCATGGAATTGGTCAGCAGGCTCACCGAGCAGGAGGTTACGCCCTTAACGCCCGATACCGCCTTTTCCACCCGGGCTGAGCAGGCGGCGCAGCTCATACCCGTTACCGTATATTGCTCCATAATTGAATCGCATAACCTCGCTTTATTTCATCAGCTTTTGTAATGTTGTCACCAGCTCGTCGATCACCTCGTCCTTGCCCTCCCGGATATCCCTCGCGACGCAGCCCCGGATGTGGCTTGCCAGCAGCTCCTTGTTAAAGGCGTTGACCGCGGCGTTCACGGCAGCCGACTGCACCAGAATATCCGCGCAGTAGGCGTCATTTTCCACCATCCCGCGGATCCCGCGGATCTGACCCTCGATCCGGTTCAGACGGTGGATCAGTTTTTTTCGTTCTTCCTCTGAGCGGTCTGTGGTTTTCCCGCAGCATCCGTACATTTTTTTATCGGCCATTATTCCGCCTCCATCTCAAGTATACCCCCGTGGGGTATAAATATTATATACCCCTGCCGGGTATTTGTCAATAGCTTGGTGAAAACTTCATATATTATTTGCAGACAGTTTATATTTATGCGTACCCTGATTTCACGCCGCGGCGATAGATACTGCTGCTTCGGTCCTGCCCGCGATCTGCTCGCATTTCGCGCCGTTTCCCGCAATTTTCTTCAACCGCTCGATTGCCACGGCAGAAGCGCATCCTCCGTAACCGCCTGATAGATCTGAAGCAACGTGAGCTGCTCCGGGGCAATTGTCAGACTATAGCCACCTATCCCTCTGTGTCCGTCGACAATCTCCGCTTTTTCCAAAAGATCTTTTATGCTGTAATTGAAACCGAAAAAGTCAACAGCGTTGTCCAAAGCGAATTTCTTGCGTTCAATTACTTCGTGTTCTTCAGCCCATCTTTCCCAAAGCAGGTATATCAGCAGCACGGCAGAACCGAAAATACCCGTCCCTGGTTTTCCTCGGGACGGGTATTTATTCATAATGGCTATTTGATTATATCAGGTCTGGATTAACCGAGCATATTTTCGAGCGTCTTATTGATTGCTTCTTCTATGGCCGATTTGTTGGTAGCTACATAGCTTGCAAGGTCAAGATCGGTGTTCATAGCGTCGCGGAGCTTGTTGATGACGCCGCTCCACTGGAACATATCGGCATTGTCAAGGACAAAGTTGTTTATGGCAATATCAAGCATTTCGGAGGATTCCTCATCGCGGAGAGACTTTCCGGTGAGAACCGTATCATAGTACGGGTCAACAAGGAATTTCTGTGAAGCCTCGGCGATTGCCTGAATGATGAAGCCGGTGCGGTCGAGGTTAGTATTGTTCTTGGGTACGGTCACGGGGCTGATGCACCATGCGTCAACATACTGTATGTACTCGTCCTGATCCTCGGTCCACTTTGGGAGCGGAAGCACTCCGAAATCAACGTCATAGGGGCGAAGTCTTCTTGCAACCTCAAGCACCTCGGTTAAGAAAAGCGAGCGCTCCTCGTAGAACATCTTCACATCGCTGCCGTCGCTGTTGTTATAGTAAACATCATGATTGGAAAGCGTATCGCGAACCTTAGTAAAGACCTCGGTAAATCTCTCGGAATCAAGATTGAGTACCGGCAGTCTATTGCTGTCATTTTTTGTGACCTTTTCGCCTGCGCCATAGAGGAAAACCAGCGTGCCGATCGTTGACTGCCAGCCAAGTCCGAACTGATCCTCGAAGGTCATCTCGGTGTCGCCGTTGAGGTCAACCGCACATTTGTAAGCCATTTCGTTGAACTTATCGAACGTCCATTTTCCGTCGCGCACGAGCTGATAGGGGTCTTCAAGCTGATACTTGTCCGCGATTGTTTTGTTGAAGAAGAACACTCTCACCGCATCGTATGAGTTGGTGGATATCGCGCCGGTCGCATAAAAGAGCTTGCCGGCAATTTCGACCGAATCAGAGAACATCTGATTCCAACAGTCTTTTTCAAGGTCAAGGTATTTGAGGTCCTTCAGGTTATAAAGAAGTCCCTGCGAAGCCGCCGCTCCGGCCTGTTGCCCCATCGGGAAGTAAGCGTCATAGCTGTCCTCGCCGGCGAGAATGTAGGTTGTGATCTCGCTGCAACGCGTGTCAGCCGAATAGTCGGCTTTCAGCGTGAAGCCGCAATTTTCCTCGAGCCACAGATTGCGTTTGTAGGCTGCATCGTTGAGCACATCGCCGGTTTCCTCTGTTGCGATGAAGTCATACAGCGACCAGGAGCCCTCCTTATTGCGTAATAATACGTTGAACTCATATCCGTCAAGTCCGAGTTCTTCCTTCAGCTCGGGAGTCAGCTTTGAAACGATACCGGGATCGGTCGTTACAGCCTCGGTGGTCTCGCCGCCGGAAGTCGTTTCGCCGCCTTTCGGATTGTCTGTCTGCGTGGAGCCGCAGGACGCCGTCAGGATAAGCGAGGCGAGCAGCAAGCTTAAAATCCGTTTATTTTTCATTTTTACCTCCAAAAAAACATCGTATATTCTTTTTGCAATTTCTGCTTTGTCGGGCAGCTTCATTTGAAACTGAACAAACCAAGTTACAATAAATCCGCGGCAAAGCCTTATGATTATTATACAGCACAGCTAAAAAGAATGAAACACATCTGTTTTTTTGGATATTACATTTTATTCGATTTTTATTTTACATTTTGACTATTCCGTTTACCTGTGTCCTGTACTGCGAGGGAGTCATTCCGAATTGCTGCTTGAAAAGGCGGGAAAAATGTACGTAATTCTGATATCCTGCGTCGTAGCATATATCGGTAATTGACTTTTCTGTCAGCAGAAGCTCATTTGTTACCTGTCTCATTCGATATATATTCAGGATCTCGCGAAAGCCCTTTCCAAGATTTGCAGTTAGAAGTGTGCTCAAGTAACATTTTGAAATCCGGAATTTCTCGGCAGTGTCGCTCAGGCTGATATCATTACAATAATTCTTGGAAATATAATCGAGAATAAGGCTGACGCGCGATTTTTCATTGGAGGTCTTTATGCCGACCGTATTCCTCATGCCGAGAAGCATACAAAGGATACAGCTGAGCATATGCTCCGCGGCAGCCCTGTTGGACGCGTTTTCGGATAGTATTCCTTCCTTTGCCCGTTTTGCAAGCTGATAAATCAGCTGATATTGTTCCGGTTCAATCTTCGGCACAAGCGCAGTGGTTATCTTTTCAAGGCACTCTCGAATGTGATAGGCGACATATTCTTTATAGAAACTCACGTTGAATATCTCAACATGACCGCCTTTTTCCGGTAAAATAAAGTTGTGTATATCAGACGGAGTCAGTATATAGACGTCTCCCTCTGATATTTCAAAGCTATCACCGTTAAGACATTCAACACATCCGCCGCGGGTCACTATTTCAAGCTCGTAAAAATCATGCAGGTGAAGATTGAATGATTCCGTCATGGTAGAGTAATTGAAATTTATACCATATTTTGTACATAAATTATTATTGACAAAATATATGAGCTTTTTGTCCATTTTTCTGATCACTCCATCCTTTTGAATATCATCTGTTGCTGCAAGCTGTTCTATAGGCAACACCGCACAATTCACGGCTGACGCCTTAAGCACGCATCTACTTGCATCTTTTCCGTCATACTTCACAAAAATCCTTGACAG
>CACXED010000103.1 GCA_902766575.1 uncultured Ruminococcus sp.
AATCCAACCTTCCTGCCCTCGTCGCGCAACTTGTCCACGGTTTCTTTCACAAGTCCCGCAATGCTGCCGAGGGTTATGAGAATATAGTCGGCGTCCTCGGTTCGGTAGCTCTCGGTTAGTCCCGTATACCGCCTTCCGAAAATGTCTGCGAATTTATCCTCCGCCTCGGCGACCGCCTTTTTAGCGTTCAGGAGACCGATATGCTCCTTGTACTTGAACAGCGTGTTGTGGTCGGGTCCCGCGGAAAAGGCGAGGTTGCGGGGATTTTCCAAATCCAATTTGTTCTCGGTCTCAAATTTCGGCAGAAACGCGTCCGCCTGAGCTGCGGTCGGTACGTCCACGACCTCGTAGGTGTGAGTCAGCACAAAGCCGTCTAAATTTATCATAAAAGGCGTGGAAACGTCCCTTTTCTCCGCTATGTAGTAGCTCATCAGCGCAAGATCGAGCGCCTCCTGCGCATTTTCCGCATAGGCCTGGATCCAGCCGCAGTCAAGCTGCGAGAGCGCGTCGCGCTGATCGCCGTAAATATTCTACGGCAATGCGGTGGAGCGGTTCGCGTTCATCATAACGATCGGGAAACGTCCGCCGGATGCGTATGTCAGACACTCAGCCATATACAAAAGTCCCTGCGAGGATGTAGCGGTAAAAGCCCTCGCGCCCACAGCCGACGCTCCCATTGCGCAGGACAGAGCCGAATGTTCCGACTCCACATGGATAAATTCCGATTTCAGACTTCCGTCCTCCACCATTTCGGACAGCTTTTCCACTACGATCGTCTGAGGAGTAATGGGATAGGCGGAAATGACCTGCGGACGGGCAAGACGGACGCCGTAAGCAAAGGCTTCGTTGCCCGATAAAAACTGCTTTGACATTACTTTTCCGCCTCCATTCCGATTGCGCCTGTTTTGCATATTTTCTTACAGATGCCGCAGCCCTTGCAAAAATCATAGTCGACGCCGACCTTGCCGCCGTCTTTATAGATCACGCCGTCGGGACAGTAAAGATAGCATTGCAGACAGCCTACGCATTTATCCTTATCAATTACGGGACGGACATTGCGCCAGCCAGCGTTTTTGGTGACTAAATATCCTGCTTCGAAAGCGGTAGCGTCGGGAATTTCGGAAAGCGACTTCGGTATCCTGTCTCTCAGATAGGGTTTCACTGGCGCACCTCCTCGGCTGCCGCCCTGACTGCGGCGATATTTTTGGAATGCAGCTTTTCGGGCATATTAAGACGGATAGCCTTTTCAACATCATCAGGCGTAATTCCGCCGAATATCTCCGCGAACGCGCCGAGCATAATTGTGTTGGTGATCGGCAGCTTCAAGATTTCAGCGGCGATTTTATCGCCGTCAATTGTTATTACCCGGTCGTCGTCGATATGCCGCTTGGTATTCAGCAATACTTTGCCGCCGTCTTTCAGCTCCGCAAATGCCGCGTCGCAAAACAGCGTATCGTCCAAAAATATACTGTAATCGGACGACATGATTTCGCTGCGGTTTCCGATCGGCTTGCCGTCGAGCTTTGTGAACGCACGGATCGGCGCGCCGCGACGCTCGGGACCGAATGACGGAAACGCCAGCGCATAGCTGTCATCGCCCTTGAGGGCATATGCCGCGCCGAGCAGCCTCGCTGCGGTAAAAGCTCCCTGACCGCCCCGTCCGTGCCATAATATTTCAGTCATAGAAAACTCCATTTCGATTTTTTGCGAGGATAGCATCCCGCTTTCATTTTTTCCAACGCAGAAGATGGCGCTGCAGCTTATTGAACAGGAACGATATTGCGATCACCACGATACCGATCACAAGGATTCCGACAATTGCTCTTGTATAGTCGCCGAAATCGGAGTATTGCTTTACATAGTAGCCGAGCCCGTCCCGCGCTCCTATCATCTCCGCAGACGTCAGCAGAATGAAGGAAACGGTGAGTCCCTGATTCAGTCCGATAAAAATCTGCGGTAAAGCCGCCGGAAGAATGATCGAAAACAGCATTGATAATCTGCCGACATTCAATACCTTTGCCGAATCGATAACCTTTCGCTCTACATTCAGCACTCCGCTCATCGTACTTGCCAGCACCGGCCAGAAGGTTGCAATAAAAATCACAAAAACCGAAACCGAACGGAAGGAGGGAAGAAGCGCTATTCCATACGGGATATATACGATCGGCGGAATTGCGCTCAGAAACTTCGATATATAGGTCGCCGCGCTGCCGATTCGAGCGCTCCATCCGAGAAACAGCCCGAGCGGAATAGCTATCGCCGACGCCATAATAAAGCCCTGCAATATGATCCCGAGGGAGCTTCTTATGTTGATAAGGATTTTATCTATGTCCTCTATAAACTGTGCGAACACTCTGCCCGGCGCGGGAAACAGAGTCTCCTTGAGCAGATTGAATTTGGCGGTCGCCAGCGTCCAGATAATCAGAAACCCGAACAGAAATCCTGCAATGTCCAAAAAGAGGTTCAGGCTCTGCGGCTTTCTTATAAGCGCCGACGCGATCAGCACAAGCGCCTCAGCTCCGATTGCAAACCAGATAACATAGCCGGTCTTGGGTTCCTTGGAAATCCTGTCAGGCAGAAACTGTATTGCCAGCAAAACGATGAACAGCAGGTTTGCCGCCCGTAAAAATCTTTTTCTCAGCGTCATCACAGCACCACCTCGCTTCCTCCGATTTTATCGGCAATATCGCTGTAAAAGAGCGACAGCAGTTTGTTCCTGAATTTGCTGTATTCCTCAGTCTGAACAAGCTCGGAGCGGTTTCTCGGCCGCGCAAACGGAACGGATATTTCCCTGTAAACCCGTCCCGGGCTTGCCGACATCATAACGATACGGTCGGAAAGCAGGATCGCTTCATCAATATCGTGCGTAACGAAAACGACGGTTTTCTTTTCCTGCGTTCCGTCGCCCTCCCACAGCTTCAGGAGCAGCTCCTGCAGAACGGTACGGTTCTTTGCATCGATCGCGCCGAAGGGCTCGTCCATCAGCAGAATATCCGTATCCATTGCAAGAGCCCGTGCGATCGCTACGCGCTGCTGCATTCCGCCGGACAGCTGAGAGGGATATTTGTTCTTGAAATTCTCCAGACCGACCTTGTCAAGAAACTCATCCGCAATTTTCAGTCTTTCGGACTGCGGCAGATCTTTCTTTACCTGTTTCACGCCGAACGCCACGTTTTTGCGCGCCGTCATCCACGGAAATAAAGAATAGTGCTGGAAAACAACGCCCCTGTCGGTTCCGGTTCCGCTTATTGGCTTTCCGTCTATTAAAATGTTTCCCTGCGTCGGCGAATTGATGCCCTCGAGAATACTCAAAAGAGTGCTCTTGCCGCATCCGCTGGAGCCGATAATGCTGACAAATTCGCCGGACTCCACGGAAAAGGTCACATCCTTAAGCGCTGTGAAGCGATTATTCTTTTCCGTGTAATCAACGGTTAAATTTTGTACTTCGATTTTACTCAATCCGATCACCTCACAGAATTTCATATTTCGGATGTATTCATCCCAAGAAGTTAAGGCGGAACATCAGCTTCACCCTGGTTCCGCCTTTAACTGATTTACTCAAACCGGTCGAAATGATCTTTCAGGGACTTATATACGGAATCGTCGGGATTTTCGGCAATCAGGCTTTCCAGCGCTTTCTTGTAGATTTCGGTGTTATAGAGCTTTTCAATATCGTAATCCTCGGTATAGCCAAGCTCCACGATCGTGTTTTTCAGCGCTATGGTACCCTGCTTATCGGGATCGGGAGAGGAAACGCTGTAGCCGCCGTAAACCTCGGTCCTGATATAGTCCTCATCAATGTCGATGTATTTCTTGACGTCCTTGATCGTTTTTTCGCGATCCTCCTGAGAGAACTTATATGCCTTGATCAAAGCGCGTTCAAATGCGTTGTAGGTATTGGGATATTGGCTGAGCGACGCGGTTGCCGCGACCTGACGGCAGCACGGCTGATTCTTGAGCGCTTCCTCCTCGGAGCAGTAGTAAACGACATTGTAGCCCTGTCCCTTTGCCAGAGAAGCATACGGCGAATAAACCGAAGCCGCGTCAATCGTTACATTCTGCAGGGCGGCATAGGCTTCCTTCTGACTGTCAAAGTACACGATGTTGACCTTATCGCTGCCTTCGCCGATACCGATCCCCGCATTTTTGAGCAGAAGCAGTAATTCCGCGTCCTGAACGCTGTTTTTAACAGAAGCGACGTTTCTGCCTTTCAGCACCTCGATACCGAGTCCGTCCTTGCCGCCGGTAAACTCGGATTTGATAACATATCCGTGACCGTTGGTCATTGCTCCGCCGAAGATCGTCAGATCGTGTCCCTTGCTCTGGAAAGTAAGCGCGGGAACCGAGCCGATGAACGCGACGTCGAGCTTTCCCGACTCAAGTCCAGCTGAAAGCTCCGCCGCGCTTGAGAACTGCGTCAATGTAACATTGAGCCCTTCTTCCCTGAAATACCCTTCCTCTGCGGCTACAAAAGCCAGAAGATGCGCCGTGGAATTAAGGTGGCCGAGGCTGAAGTCTGTTTTTTCAAGCTGAGCCGCCTGAGCCGCCTGAGCGGTTTGCGAGCTGCCGGAGGTGTTCTGACCATCCTGCTTGTTGTCAGAGCAAGCCGTAAAGGAGAGCAGGAGCGTAAGGGCAAGCAGCCCTGAGATAATTGATTTTTTCATGTTATATACCTTGTGATTTTTTGGATCGCATCCCTTTCATTGCTGATAAGTATAAAAAATAGAAGCCGCTTTTAAGTCAGGCTTCCAAAGATCGTTGCTCATTCGATTAGCTGCCGGGAGTAATGAAAAGCATCACATTCGGGACACACAACATCGCATGATACAGCAATCCTCAGACCGCATCATACACATACACATATTTTCTTTTTCAATAGTGATCGCTGTCATGATCTGCACCTCCTTCAAGCTTGCGGATATATTATATCACACGATAGCGCAATTGTCAAATATCCTATAGGAATACTTGGTAATAGGCTGAGCCTATAATGATTATCTGTTATGGATTTACGGCATAATCCTTCAGATAGCGGTCAATCTCTTTTATATACAGCTCGCCCATGGAGCTGAGCAGGATATCCTTCTTTATGATATAGCCGATCTCCATGTTGCTGCTGTCGGAATCATTATTGTCCTCAAGCGGAATGGCGATATAATCCGTTCCGTTGAGCTCCTCGCAGATAATTCCCGAGCAAAGCGTATATCCGTTCAGCCCGATCATCAGATTCAGCATCGTAGCCCGATCGGTTGCTTTTATCGTTCTCGGATATTCATTTGTACTGAATATTTCCTCCGCAAAATAGAACGATCCGTTATCACCCTGTTCAAAGGAAAGGCAGGGATAGTCTGTAAGCTGGTCAAACCGGATAGTTTTGAACCTGCACAGCGGATGTCCCTTCCAGAGATATACGTATGGTTTACATTCGATCAGTTTATGAAATTCCAGATTGTTGGTTCTGAGGAGCTTTGTAATGATATTGCGATTGAAATCGCTGAGATAGAGAATACCGATCTCGCTTTTGGAGCTGCTCACATCTTCAATAACTTCCCGGGTCTTTGTCTCACGGATAGCGAACTCATATTCCGCCGTATTGAATTTCTTCACCATCTCGACAAAGCTCTTGACGGCAAAGGAGTAGTGCTGAGTCGAGATCCCGAATTTCTTTTTGAGCGTCCCGCCCTTTCCGTATTTATCCAAAATGATCTCATACTGCTGATACAGCTGCCGGGCATGGTTGATAAATTCAAGTCCGTCGTTTGTAAGCGTGACTCCCTTTCTGGTACGGTTAAAAATAACGATACCGAGCTCCTTCTCCAATTCCTGAACAGCTCCGGTCAATGAGGGCTGAGCGATATATAAAACCTCGGACGCTTTATTGAATGAGCCTATCTCGGCAATGGTTATCACATAATGCAGCTGCTGCAGTGTCATAAATTTCTCCTTGATCCAATGATTTCAGGCAATACCGCAGATCGGAAGCTGCGCGGTATTGCCTTTATAATAAACTTACATATACAAATGTTTGCTGAAATAGCGGTCTCCGCGATCGGGCAGAATGATAACGATATTGCCGCGCGCGCCGGAGGCGATCAGCTTCTTTGCCGCGGCAAGCGCCGTTCCCGAGGAGGAACCGGCAAAGATTCCCTCCTTTGACGCAAGCTCTCTTGCTCCGGAAAAGGCGTCGTTGTCGTCGATCTTTACCACGTCATCAACAAGCGACATATCCATTGTGTCGGCGATAAAGTCGTTTCCGATGCCTTCAATGTTATAATCTCCGTGCTCGCCGCCGCCCATTGTCGAGCCGATCGGATCGGCAAGGATTCCCTTGATTTCAGGATTCCGCTCTTTCAGATAACGGACGACGCCGGTATATGTACCTCCGCTTCCGGCTCCGGCAACGAGGTAATTGATATTTCCGTCCAAATCGCGGTAGATCTCCGGTCCAGTCGTTTCGTAGTGGGCGAGAGGGTTTGCCTGATTCTTGAACTGCTCCAAGGACACGGCGCCCGGAATGGAGGCGCGAAGCTCCTCAGCCTTTGCCGCAGCGCCGAGCATACCTCCCTCGCGGGGAGTATTGATGATCTCCGCTCCGAGCGCGCGCATCAAAGTCTGCTTTTCCTCCGAGAATTTAGTCGGTACGACGAATATGATCCGATAGCCTTTATTGAGCGCGGCAAACGCGATTCCGAGCCCCGTATTTCCGGCAGTAGCTTCTACTATCGTGCCGCCGGATTTCAAAAGTCCTTTTTCTTCCGCGTCGGCGATCATATATTTGCCGATACGGTCTTTGACGCTGCCCGCCGGATTGTAGAGCTCCAGCTTTGCAAACAGCCGTACTCCCTCCGGTACTCCGACATGGTTCAGCCTGACAAGAGGAGTCTTTCCGATCAGCTCCTGCATGGATTCATAGTAGCTCATTATTTTACCTCGCTTTCTGCAATAGCCTGATCCAGATCGGCAAGAAGATCGTCGATATTCTCTATGCCGACAGACAGGCGGATAAGCCCATCCGTAATTCCCATCTTCTGTCGCACCTCATATGGAATAGAGGCGTGCGTCATGCTTGCGGGATGGCAGGCAAGGCTTTCCACGCCGCCGAGACTTTCGGCAAGCGCGATCAGCTTAAGAGACGAGAAGAACTTCCTGATATCATAACCTTCGTAAAGCTCAAAGGAGATCATGGCTCCGCCGTTCTTTGCCTGCTTTTTGTTGATCTCATAGCCCTGTGCGTCCGGCAGTCCCGGATAATACACTTTTTTGACCGCCTTATGCGCTTTCAGATACGCGGCGGCTTTTTCCGCGTTCTCTACATGACGGTCAAGGCGAACGCCCAGCGTTTTTATCCCCCGGATCAGCAAAAAGGAATCAAAGGGGCCGAGCACGCCGCCGGTGGCGTTCTGAATGAAGGCGAGACGCTCCGCCAGCTTTTCATCGTTGACGACTGCCAGCCCCGCTACAACGTCGCTGTGACCGCCGAGATATTTGGTTGCGCTGTGAACGACGATGTCTGCGCCAAGCTCTATCGGACGCTGTAGATACGGAGTCATAAAGGTGTTGTCCACAATGGTGAGAATACCGTGCTTTTTAGCTATAGCCGCTGTCGCCGCAAGGTCGGTAATCGTAAGCAGCGGGTTTGCGGGACTTTCCACAAGTATTGCTTTTACCTCGGGCGTGATCCTGCTTTCCAATGCCGTGAGATCCGTCGTGTCCTCGATGGAATATCCGATCCCGAAGCTGTTGAAGATCTTGTCCAGCACGCGGAAGGTTCCGCCGTAGACATTGCCGGAGATCAGTATCCTGTCGCCCGTCCTGAACAGACTGAGAACCGCTGTGATCGCCGCCATACCCGAGCCGAAGGCAAAGCCCGCTTTGCCTCCCTCAAGCTCCGCGATGAGCGCTTCCAGTGCGGCTCTTATGGGATTGCCGGTGCGGGAATATTCCCAGCCCGTATTCTCCCCGAGCCCGCGCTGCTCATATGTCGAGGTCTGATAGATCGGCACATTGACCGCGCCGGTTTGCTTATCCCCGTAGATCCCGCCGTGAATGAGAGCGGATTCGATGTTTTTGTAGTTTGCCATATGGATTTCCTCCTGATTCTGTTTTTCTGATTTCTCGATATCAATTTCTGCGGAAGATGAAATTTTTTTCGCAGCGATAAAATGTATGTTTTCAAACGCCGTCTGGCTGTCGGCTCTGCCTTCAAAAAAATGCTTTTGTATTGTTTTCGGAGTTTCGTGCGTGCCGATCATAAATCCGTGACGATCAAGCGCCGCAGCTATTTCCGAGAGGGAGAAGCCGTGCTGCATAGGTTCGCCGAGCCTTGCCGTGATTTCCGAAAGGCGGCGGACACGCTCCGCGCTTTCCTCTTTGAACGTGGTTTCATCCGGAAAATCAAAAACGACTTTGTTTCCCGGGACGGATATACGGCCGATCTTTTCTATCGTTTGCTCAAAAACCGGCAGAGTCAGATAATACGTAACTCCAAGGATAGCAAAGAAAGAGGGAACAGACCTATCGAAGCCGGCGTCTTTTAGTATCCGTATCATATCGTCCTTTGAAAAATCAATAGGGACATACCGCGCGTTTTCGGGAATATTCCATTCGAGCTTTCGTATACGCTCCAGCTTGTATCTCTGCGTATCGGGATGATCGAGTTCAAAAACCTGTATATCGGGGTTTTCGTTGCGAAACGCGAAGGTGCCCATGCCTGCGCCGCAGATCACATATTGACATCTGCCGTTTTTTTCCGCAAAGCGGGTCAGCTCCTGTTCCGCAAAAGCGATACGCGACAATGGGATCGGCGAAATATATCTGTTCAGCTTCGGTCAGATTTTAGCGCTGCAAAAGCAGTAATGCGGATCACAGAGAGACAGATCAAAGTCATTCTCGATAAGCTGACCGATTCCCTCGTATTCTTCCTTACCCATCATGTCGTAGGCTAAATAGTCGTCAAATATTTTTTCTTTTCCGTAATTGGAATGGTATGCACGGGCAAAGGAGCAGAGCTTTGCCGTTATGCTTTCCTGTGTATCAATCATAAAAACCTCTTGCTGTTTTTGAAAAATGTAAAAAGCTCCGCCTGCTATCTCGCTGCTTTCCATAAACAGGAAAGACATGAGGACAGGCGGAGCTTTGTCTAATACAATACTTCTGCTATAAAACGCAGAACAAACCGCCTGTGTTGTTTTTACAGCACAGACAGCAACAATTTTCAGACATGGCAAGGCTGCCGGAGAAATAGAGAGTTTCTTCGGCGTTTATGATCTTAGTATTTATTCTGTCAGACATTTGAGCTTTCATCATAAAACCTTTCCTATGGCGTATTACGGTGAGCCGCAGAAGCAGTAGCTCCGGCGCTGTTGAACCTGCCGGGAAAAAAGCCGCTTAGCGTCTCAGTCATAACCCTACATAACCTATCTGAATAATAGGTTATGTATATTATAGCACCGTCACAGCGTTTTGTCAAGCCCTAAAATAAAAAAATATAAATTTTTATTTTCAGCAGGATTTCTGAGCTGCCGCCGCGCGTCAATATGAATATATAAATAATATTTTAATTCTGACTCCATACCCTTGACAACGCGGAAGAAAAGTTTTATAATACCTATTATACACATAGAAATAGAAGGCTATAAGGCTCCGGATATTCGATTGAGAGCCTCAGGAGAATCAGGATGAGTAAATTAGATCCGCAATATTTGTTCAGGGATAAAGAACGCCATGATCCGTCCGCGCTATCGGACTATGATACGCTGGACTTTGTAAGCAGCGGTCAACACGTTTACGGAGAGATAATGTGGCCCGACGGGGAGTATACGGCTCCGCGTCCGTGTGTGATCATGCTGCACGGCTTTCCGGGTTCGGCGCGAAACGATGATATAGCTCACGCTCTTTGCCGCATCGGGTGCGTCGTTATGGTGCCTCATCATCGAGGCGCCTGGGGAAGCGAGGGAAAGTATCTGATCACTCACTGCATCGAGGACGCCTGCAATTTAGCGGCATATGCGGGGAGCGATGAATTCTGCCGACGATATAACGTGGACGCCCGGAATATAATATTGCTCGGTCACAGCATGGGTGCAAACACGGCTCTGAACGCGGGGAAAAACATTCCCGACATTCGCGGACTTATACTGATCACGCCGTTCGATCCGACGCGCTATCTGTGCGAAGAAAAGCGCGGCTGTCTGACAGCCCTCTTAGAGGAGGGGAAGATTTTACAAAGCGACGGCGCGGAGTATATTTATCAGGACGTCGAGCAGCACAGAGAGCAGATGAGCTTTGAAAATGCTTTCGAGAAAATCAAGGACCGAAATATTCTCTGCCTTGCCGGTGAATATGATTCCTGCGCCCCGATATCCGAAATGGTGCGCCCGCTTTGGAACAGGCTTGAGGGATATAGTACCAAGGCTGTACAGAGACTGAAAATTTATCCGGCGGAGCACGGCCTTTTGGGATGCAGAGTTTCTGCAATTAAGGAAATTGCCGATTTTATGACCGAAATTTGCAGCTGAACGCGCCGACTGGGTTCGCGCCGGCTGCGTTACGGGGAAAGCCTGATATCCGGAACCGAGGCAGGCTGAATATTTTCTGCTTTTGCTCTTGACAACCGAACGATAGTTAGGTATAATATATATGTGCGGGCTTTGAAGTACAGCAAAGTGGGATTTTAGCGCGAGAATAAATTTTCACGCCCGGTTTTTGCCGCGCATAACCGCCCGCATATGTACATTATTGCGGTGAAGGAGGTTTGGTTATGGATCGAGGAAACACAAAAAAGGCGATTCTTGAAGCATCGCTGGAGCTTTTCTCCGTACATGGATTTGAAGCTACCTCTATCTCTCAAATCGCGAACGCCGTCGGGATCCGGAAGGCGTCGCTCTACAGCCATTTTGAAAATAAACAGGCAATTCTGGATGCGTTGGTGAAAGACGTGCTGGAGCAGTACGCGGCACATTCAATTTTTGTCAGAACGGATTTTGGAAATGATACCGATAATCTGCCGCATAACCCCGATGAGGCCGTGCAGATGATAGAGGGACAGATCCGATACATCCTCCACGACCCATATATCAGCAAGGCAAGGAAAATGCTGGTGATCGAGCAGTTCCAGAATCCGGAGCTGGCAAAGCTGCAGACCAAGCAGAATTATTCCGATGTGCTGAGATACTTCACCGGACTTGTGAAGCGGATGATAAGTCAGGGCGTGCTTGCGGAGGATGATCCGGAAATCATGGCGGCGCAGCTTTGTCTGCCTGTTACAACGTGGATCAACCTCTGCGACCGGGAGCCGGATCGGGAGCCGGAGGTCATGGAGCTGGTGGAGAAGCATATCCGGCAGTTTTTCAGGGTCTATCAGCCGGAGAGCCGGTGATTTTATGAGTAAAGGCAAGGCTTTGCGGGTATTTATCAAAGGCAACGGCGCGGACGGCGGCTCGCCGCTGACTTCCGGTTTGCAGAACGGGCTGAATTTTGATATGAAGAATAAAGCGGTTGTGTCTGTTTGGGCATATCCGCTTCATTTTGAGGCTATAGCCTACCGAACGATAGGCAGTATACAATAGGATATAATTGAAGAATACCGAACCTCAAAAACCGACACATATGAATATAAAAACCGCCTATCTGCATTAGGAAAACTCTTGTATAATAGATGCAGACCGATACGGATATCGAACAGTCTCCAAAGAGAGGCTGGCGGCGTGAAAATAAATTTTCGCGCCCGGTTTTACGGCTGTCCATGCCTTCGGCTGTGACTTTGCCGCGCAGAACCAACTGAAAATTACTGATTAGGAGACTTTCGCTGACGCGGAAGCTATGGTGTTTATTATGAAAATTCTGATTATTCACGGACAGAGCCATGAGGGAAGCACCTGTACGGCTGCAAGGGAGCTTGCCGCTAAGGTCGGCGGGGAAATACGCGAGTTCTTCCTGCCGAGGGATTTTAACAGGTCATGCCTTGGCTGCTATACCTGCTTCAAAACAGACTTATCCGCCTGTCCGCACTATAAAGAGCTGGAGCCGCTTGCGACGGCAATTCTGGATTCGGAGCTCCTGATCCTGGATAGCCCGGTTTATGTGTACCACGCCGCCGGGCCGATGATGAGCTTTCTGGATCACTTCGGCACCTGGTGGATGGTTCACCGGCCTATGCCGGAAATGAGCGGAAAGCAGGCGGTCGCCGTCTCAACTGCCGCAGGCGGAGGAATGAAAAGCACCGTTCGGGATATGGCTGACAGTCTTGAAATGTGGGGAATCCGCAAAGTATATAAGCTGGGCTTTGGCGTACAGGCGGCAAAGCCTGACGAAATACCGGACAGGATCCTGCGGAACATTCATAAAAAGACGGATAAGCTTGCACGCCGGATACGGAAAAACGCGGGCGGGCGCGGCTGCAATGGACGGGCAAAAAAGTGGTTCTATCTGATGCGCTTCGCTCACAGGCATTTCCCGCCCATGGAGCCGGACTATGGCTATTGGGAAAAGAACGGCTGGCATGGGAACAAACGGCCGTGGAACAGCTGAGGGGTTCAGCGTTCCTTACAAGATGTAAGCAGGAGGTCTGTGCCTGCTCGGGAGGTGCATCATTTGGGAAACAGCAGAGCAAAAACCTTCGTACATATTGTGCTGATCCTGTTTTTTCCGGGACTGTTCCGCTTTGCGATAAAACAGGTAATTTTCTTATTTGCCGAGCGAACCGATATTACGGATCGCGCGGCGTCCATGACTGCCATGCTGATTCTGACAGGCCTGCTTTTGGGGTTATCAATAAGGTTCAGAACCGGGCTTTCCGTATTTCCCGATAAACTCACGGCGCTCTATATAGGCGCTACGGTTTTGTTCGCTGTGCTGCTGATTGCAAGCCCGTTGAATTATCGGGGCGGAACGGAGTCTGTGCTCCTGCTTGCGTATTCCTGTATTGTAACGCCCGTCTTTGAGGAGCTGCTTTTCCGCGGCTACATATGGAGTAAGCTGAGCGGGATCTGGGGGAACAAATGGGCGACTTATCTGACCACAACGATTCTGTTTGGCCTGTGGCATCTGGCGTACATCGACTCAATTGCTTTCCGGGTCGAGGATGGTTTGCTGACCGTGATGGTCTGGAAGGCAGTCACAGGACTGTGCTTCGGGATCGTATTGGGTCTTATTCGGATGAGAGCGAAAAACTGCTGCGCCGGGATGCTGCTGCATGGAGCAATGAACCTGTTTGGCAGGTGACAGGGAAATTCATATGGATACAGTCACACCTCGCAGCTGCGGCAGGGTAGCGCCCCTGTCAAGAATTTTTCATGAAGATGAGCTGCAAGCAACTACGAGCTGCAAGCAACTACGAGTTGAAAGCAACTACGAGTTGCTTTCAACTCGGACGGAAAAAGAGCAAGCAGATGCGTGTTTAAGACGTGAGCCGCAGATTGTGCGGTGCTGCCTTAATAATCAGGGCGCGGAGCAGTTCCGCGTCCTTGTTTTTTTTTACTCCGAGCCCTGATACCGGAACTTTTCCTGATTATTTTCGTCTTATATCACAAAGGGGGATTATTATGGCAATGAAAAAACTGATACTGGTATTGGTGCTGCTTCAGATTGCGCAGAGCATATCGTCCTGCGCCGGACAGATAGACGGTCAGGACTATGAGACGTCTGCCGGGCTCGGAACCGCTCAGACCGAGCCGTCCCTGACAGAAGCCGAAGCATCAGAAGAAACCGCTCTGCCGGAGATGGCTTTCGGCGTCTGCTCCGCGATCATGCCGGACAAAACGCGCTGCGAATTTACCGGAGCGGAGCTCGCGTCGATGCAGGACTGCGACGGGAGGAATATTCCGGACAGCGAGGTCTCGGCGGTGCTCGCCGAGGCTCAGTTCGCCGGAACGACTGCGGCGATAATCCGCACAAACGGCTCGGAGCTGTTTGCCGCGCTCAGGACTGACGGCGGTTATACAGCCTTTTACCTCCTCGGCGATTACAATCTGCTGCGAAAGGATTCGGTAAGTCTTGAGGTCTGCGGCAATATGCCTGACCGGGAGCTGCTTTTGGTGGAGTGCAGCTTCAAAACAGGCGGATCGTACAGATATTGCTTTACCCTCGGGGATAAGGGCATGGCTCTGCTCGCCGGAGGAAGCGACAGCCGGACGATAGCTCCGCTCGGAGAGCTGCTTGCCGAAACGACCTTGAGGGACGGTAATTCAGAGCTGAATCTCTACCGCGATATCGACGGTCAGATATATAAATGCGGGCTTAAAGCCGAGCTCGGGCGGTTCCTCACGGGCATGGAGACGGTGGATCTGCAATTCTATCCTAACTACCGCTACGGATTCCACAAGGGTCTGATATTTTTCTCACTTTGCTCCGACGAGCCGCAGGAGAACCGCGAGGGCTGGTATAAGAGCGGCACGAAGTGGTACGAGGACTGCGCGGGCTGGTATGAGGATGGAGCCTTGCACTTTTTTGATGAATCGAGTCTGACTCTGCCCGAGTATGTATACACTCCGACCGATTTCTGCACCGACGAGGAGGCTCGAAGCTGGCTCGTGGACAGCTTCAACGGCGGCTCGGATTTTGCGCTTCGCGAGGAGCTCGACCCGACTGCGCTTGACGACGCCGAGCTTAAGACCTACATGGACGAGGCTTATCAGGCGGGGATGAGGATCCTTTCTGTTTACAGCATCGACACCGAGGGACTATTTTGTCTGGATTACCGGTCGAGCGATATGGAATGTTACTTTGCGAATGGAATGGTTTACGTAGAAACTCAGAATCCCGCCTTTCCGACGCTGTCGGCGTGGGAGACCTATATGCGGCGTATCCTGTCCGATGAGCTCGTCGAACTACTGATCGACTCGAAAATATTCGTCGATATCGACGGAAAGCTCTGCGGAGTAGAAGCCGCCCGCGGCACAGACCTTTCGATGCGTAAGCTCGGCTCGGAGATACGCAGCGTCACCGATACCGACATCACCTATGTCGACAGGGTGGCTGTCCGCAATGAGCCTGATAATATCGACGAGACAGTCGAATATGAGTTCCACTATTCCAAAACCGAGGACGGCTGGCGCTGGACGGCGCTTTATATTTACGATTGACTTAAGCCCGACGAACAGCCCGGCTGCCCCCTTGACGAAACGCCGCGGAGTGTGCTATAATATATGTGAGCGAAAAATGAAAGGATTATGCTGTCCGTCGGGGCAGCTTACGGCTATGGACTATTTAAGCTACAATATCGCAAAGAATCTGAATCGGATCCGCACATCCAGAGGCTGGAGTCTGGACGCTGCGGCAGAGCAGACCGGCGTCAGCAAGAGTATGCTCTACCAGATCGAGCAGGGCAGCGCAAATCCCTCGATAAACGTGCTCGGAAAGATCGCCAGCGGGCTGAGAATAGAACTGACCGAGCTTATCGCTCCTCCGCCCGAAGAATCCTATCTTGTAAGAATCTCCGACGTCTATCCTATCAAGGAGAGCGACAAATATATCGTAAAAACCTGCTTTCCCTATGAGGACAACAAGAAGATAGAGCTTTATCACATCGAGATATTTCCCGGCGGAGTATATCTGAGCGGCGGTCACGGCACAGGAACACGCGAGTACCTGTCCGTTACGGAGGGGACGCTTACTATAGATACGGGAACGGAGGTCCGAAAGGTCGGCGTCGGCGAGATATTCCGCTTCAACTGCGAAAAGGAACATAAATACATAAATGACGGCGATAAAAATACAGCCTTCCTCTGCTTTTTCGTCACCTGATTTTCAGCTCCTTCGGGAGCGATATTTTTGAATGATATGTTTAATATAATAAACATATCCGCGTATTATAATGCAGGATAAAAATTAGAATAATTCATTATTCGTGATGTTTTATTTAGAGTAAGGCGTAATATCGGCGCGTTTTAGTGGAAACGACAATTTTGAATGAATACTATTGACAAACAGCTTGCATTGGTGTATAATATAAGCGTTCAAGATAATAAACAAAAGACAACGGCGTCTTAGTAAGA
>CACXED010000104.1 GCA_902766575.1 uncultured Ruminococcus sp.
CGGATAAGCGGCTTTGTCGGTCGAAAGGCAGATCACCGCTCTGACCCCTGCGTCGACAGCCGCGCCGATCACGTTGTCCGTGCCCTCGACGTTAGTCCTGACCGCCTCCATCGGGAAAAATTCACAGGACGGAACCTGCTTCAGAGCCGCAGCATGAAAAACGTAATCGACTCCGCGCATGGCGTCTCTCAGCGAGGCTTGACACCTGACGTCTCCGATGAAAAAGCGCAGCTTTCCCGCGGCTTCGGGATACGCAGCCTGATATGCGTGGCGCATATCGTCCTGTTTATTCTCGTCCCGCGAGAATATCCGTATCTCGGCGATGTCAGTTTTAATAAAGTGGTCTAAAACGACCTTTCCAAAGCTGCCAGTGCCGCCGGTTATCAGCAGGGTCTTTCCGGCAAAAAGATTATACTCCGACATTTTTCTCCTCAATGATATTTTGCAACATTTGTTTTACAACGTATGTATTCTTTTGACGATCAGCTGGGCGCAGAAGCCGCAGAACAGACCGGCTATGCTCCCGGTGATCATCAGAACCGGAAGATAGACAAATACCGACGCCGTTCTGAGTATCAGAGCCGCTGCGAGTATCTGCCCAAGATTGTGAAAGATAGCTCCGATAATGCTCGTCAGCCACATCCGCGTCTCCGGTATGACGCTTTTCGACGCGATGCTCGCAGAGAGACACAGCGCTCCTCCGGCGATGCTGTAGAGAAACGACAGCGGAGTTCCGCAGAAGATCGAGCCGAGTATGATTCTGACTGTCAGCATCAGCGCCGCTTCCCATGGTCTGCATAAATATACTGCAACAACTGTTATTATATTCGCAAGTCCGAGCTTCACTCCGGGTATCGGGACGAGCGACGGTATCCGGGTCTCGACGACGAAAATCACAAGCGAGATCGCCGTCAGCAGCGACAGCCTTACAAGACGTTTGGTTTTCATTCTTATATGCCTTTTGCAGTAACTGTGGAGTTCGACAATTCAGTCTCCGATAAATCTGATGATCAGCCTGTGCGGCAGGCAGACGATCGGAGTCAGCTCGCTGCTCAGCTCGCCCATTGAAACACAGGTGCGGTCGGGGCAGTCGGCGTCGATCACCGAGATCCTGCCGTCCTTTATCCGGATCGTGTTGCTGCCGAGCTCGGTCTCGATCACGAATTCGCGGTCGGGCGAGGACAACAGGTCGATAGTTTCGATCACCTCGCCGTCGCTCAGGATAACGACCCTGCTGCCCGGCTTTTTCATGAGCCCGACAGCTACAAACAGCGCGCTCGCGGCGATCACTATGACCACTGCCGCGAGAATCAGTCTGAACGCTGTCTTATTCACGGCTGATCACCTCGGCGTCAAGCCCGCTCAGATCCGACAAAACGTCGACACCATCGGTTATCAGGATTTTTTTGTTAGTCGTCACGATCACCATCTCAAAATCCTCCGACTCGCGCCAGAGACTGATCGCGCGCTCTGCTCCGCTGACGAAAAGCGCCGTCGAGAGCGAGTCGCACATCAGTCCGTTTTTTCCTATTATTGTTATTGACGCTATGCCGCTGTCAGCCGGGCGCCCGGTAGAGGGGTCGATGATATGGCAGTAGCGCTTGCCGTCGTCGCCGACAAAATAGCGCTCATAGTCTCCGGAGGTGATCACCGTGCTGTCGCTGACGCCTACGATCAGCAGATTTTCGTCCGGCTTGAAGGGATCCTTGATCGCGACGCGCCAGTCGCTCCCGTCCGGCTTTGAGCCTATCGTCTGGACATTTCCGCCAAGGTTGAGCACCGCCGAGGTCACGCCTCCCTGCCGGAGAAGCTCGCAGAGACGGTCGCCCACGTAGCCCTTAGCGACCGCGCCGAGGTCGATATTCATCCCCTCGCCGAGCGTGATCCGGCTGCCGTCGACCCTGATCTTCGTGTAATCGACGAGCTCAAGCCGCTCGGAGATCTCGCCGCTGTCCGGAATCTGGTAATTTCCGGTAGTAAAGCCCCAGAACGAGACGAGCGGATAGACGCTGATGTCGAGCGCGCCGCCTGTCAGCTCGCAGTATTCAAGCGCTCCCGACACAAGCTCGGCAGTCTCAGGCGAGACCTCAGCCGAGCCCTCCGTATTCAGGCGGCTGATATCGCTCTCCCGCGTCGCGGAAAAGAGCGATTCGAGCCGTCCGATCTCATTCTCCGCGGCGTCGAGCAGCGCTTCGTCGGCGCCGTAGACCCGCAGCGTCATGAAAGTGTCCATCGCAAAGACGTCGCGCTCGAGCATTTTTCCGGACGAGCAGGAGGTCAGAACGACCGCCGCGGCAAGCAGCAGAGCTAACGCGAGCTTTTTCATGCTCCTGCCTTTCCGAGCGCCGCTCTGACCGCACCGATGATCCCCTCGGAGCTGTAGGTCGCACCGGAGACCGCGTCGACGTCGGTCGATTGCTTTTCGATGATCTCCGGTATCAGCCGGTCGGACGCCTGACCGAAATACCAGTGGTCGCGCTCGGTCGAATCGGCTGTGATCGAAACGATCCTTCCGCCGCTGATCTCGACTGTCACGGTGATATCGCCGTCATAGCCGCGCGCGGTTCCGGTGAAGCTGCCGTCGGTCAGAGCCGCAGAGCTATCGTCCGCTTTTTCGATATTGTCGGAGTCGGAGATCGCAGTCGATTCGGGAAAGGACGCGATACTGACCGCCAATATCGCTATCAGCGCCGGGCAGACGCCGATAGCATAAATCGATCGCCGCTTTTCGGGCGAGCGTTTTGTCAGAAATTTCGCGATCCGAGCCGCGGCGTAGAGCGCAAACACCGCGATCCACACAACTGCGTCGAGATACGCGTCCCGGCTCCCGCTCCGCGCCCGTGGGATCAGGATGAGCGAAGTGTGCAGGCAGAGCAGCGCGTAAAAGAGATACGCGGTCCGCTGCCAGCGCTTCCACCTGTCCGGAGGGAGCTTTTTTCTTATCGGCTTGAGCGAAATCACGGTCAGCGGGAGCATTATTATCAGCATGGCAAGCGAAACGATCAGCTCAACCGCTGCGCGAGCGCTCAGGGTTCTATTGATAACGCCAGTTGCATAATATACCGCGTATCGTACAATATGTCCGAGCGTGAGAAGCGACGTAAAGACCGCAAGCTCTCCGCGGACAGGCATGACGGCTTTCATCGGTTTCGAGCCGTTGAACAGCGCTCCGCTCCACATTATCATGCACCACAGAGCCGCCGCCGGGAATCCGGTGTTGAAGAAATCTACCGCGGCTCCGACCGCTCCGCCGATATCCGCAAGCCCGAGGATCGCCGACGCTGTCGATATCAGTATCGCCGCTATATAAAATATGGAAGAATAACTCTTGAGCGGCTTCCGGAAAACAGCGATGAAGCCGACCGCCGCGCAGAGTGAGATTATCAGCTGCATAATTTTTTATTCAATTACAGTTATTGTGCAACATTAGTTATCGTTAATCCTCAAGTCTCC
>CACXED010000105.1 GCA_902766575.1 uncultured Ruminococcus sp.
GCTTGAACCGCTGCTTCACACCGACTGCCTGACAGTCAGCGGCAAAACAGTCGGAGAGAATCTGAAGGACGCCGATCTGCCCTACGACACGAGCATGATACGCCCGCTCGACAATCCGATCGAGGAAAAGGGCGGTATCGCAATACTCCGCGGCAATCTCGCACCGGGCGGAGCGGTCATCAAGCGCAGCGCCGCAAGTCGGTCACTGATGAAGCACCGCGGACGCGCAAAGGTCTTTGACGATCTTAAGGAATGCCAGCGCTATCTCCTTGACGATAATTCGGACATGAACGGGGACACGGTGATAATTCTGCGCGGCTACGGACCGGTCGGCGCTCCGGGAATGCCTGAAAACGGCAATTCAATGCCCCTTCCGCCGAAGCTGAAGCGCATGGGCATAAACGACTTCGTTCGCATAACCGATTCTCGTATGTCGGGCGGCTGCTTCGGAACGCAGGTGCTGCACGTTGCGCCCGAGAGCGCGGTCGGCGGTCCATTGGCGGCGGTTCGCGACGGCGATTTTATCAGACTCGATGTTGACGCCGGTCTCATTGAGGTCGAGCTGAGCGACGCTGAAATCTCCGCGCGTCTCGCGGAGTTCAAGCCTGAAACGCACCCTGAAATCAAGCGCGGCTTCGTGCGCAATTTCATCGACAACGTCACACAGGCGGACGAGGGCTGCGATATGAAATATCTGCAATACAAGGAGTAGATTATGTTCAAATTCTCAATCACGGACGCTGCCGTGCGGATCATTGACGCGACCGGCGAGACCTTCGCAGAAATTCCCGCACTTGTGAACGAGCTGCCGATTTCGGTCAGCGCAGATTCTTTGCCGGATGAGCTTCGTCTCATCTATCACGCCGACGCGGATATGCCGATGAGCGGCGAGCTTCATATTCCCGCCGTAGCCGTGAAGCCGGACGATCTGCTGGTGATACCGCACTTTGAGGGCTTCGCGTTCCGCGCGGACGACCCTCGCGAGATAATCCCGCGCCATATGCAGATGTTAGGCGGGCATATTTCGATGTCCTTCTGGGGCATCGTCAGACGCGGCTGCTATATACTGACGGCGGTCATAACCAATATCGACGCGAATTTCCATATGCCACGCGAGAATGGTCTGAATTGCCCGCACATATCCTTTCTCCCCGAGAAAGGCCGATGGGGCTACGACCGCGAGCTGCGAATCCTCTGCGGCGAGGGCGGCATTTCCGAAATGTGTCAGGCATATCGGAAAATCGCCGACGAAAAGGGACTGCGTGTGCCGTTCTCCGAGAAGGTCAAAAAGCTGCCGGATATCGACAGGCTGGTCGGAGCGGCTGACGTCTGGCTCTGGAACGACGACGCGATGCACAAGCTCTACGACGCGGACGCGGTCTATCATATTCCCGACCGCGAGCAGGTCGACCGGCGGCTCGAAGTCGCCGATGAGATGAAATCCCTCGGCATGGACAATGTACTCTGGTCGATATTCGACGAGAACATCGAGCGCCGCGAGGTCGATCACGCGAAATCGCTCGGGTGGATCACCACATATTACGACATATACACCGACGTTATCCCGCACGACATACTCGACCTGATACCCGACGCCCGCCGCGAGCGCTGCAAGCCGCGTCTTTGCTGCTGGCCGGACGGAATCCGGGTCGATTCCAATGGAGACAAAGCAAAGGCATGGCAGCTCAAGGGCAAGGACGGAGTATTCCACAATCAGAACAGCGTCTGCGATATCGCTATGTTCGAGTGTGCGTCTAAGGTCGCGCCCGAGCACTGCCGCAGGTACGGGCTTGACGGACGTTTTATTGACGTTACTGCCTGCGGTGCTGCCGAGTGCTACAGCGACGCTCATCCGACCACCCGCCGCACCTCGATTGAGTACAAGAATCGGCTGTTCGATATGCTCCGCGAAAACGGTATGTTCACCGGAACCGAGGTCGGCTGCGAGGACGTGGCGGCGACGATCGACTATAACGAGGGTCTGCTTAGCCCGATAATTCACCGTATGCCCGACGCCGGACGGCGCATGACGCATATCTACCGGGGGGATCAGATCGAGCCGCAGATAAGGGATTTCATGCTGAACCCCGAGCTGCGCGTGCCGCTCTGGGAGCTGGTCTATCACGGCTGCGTCCAGTCCTACTGGTACTGGGGCGATTCTGCCAACTGTATGCCCGAGCTGATGGAGCTCCGCGATATGTTCTGCTGTCTGTGGGGACTTCCGGAGCTTTACAGCTTCAAGGCTTCCGATTGGGAGCAGCTAAAGAACGATATTATCGCGTCGTATCAGCGCACTGAGCCGACCGCCAAGGCTGTCGGATATGCGGCTATGGAGCGGTTCGACTATCTCGACGATTCGCGGCTGATTCAGCGCAGCGAGTTTTCAAACGGCGTATCTGTAGTGGCTAATTTCTCGGACGAGGATTATAGTTATCTCGGAGTCTGCGTCAAGGCGCACACCGCCAAGACATTTGACAAAGCGGACTGATTTGCTTTCGGAGGAAAATATGATAATAGCTATTGACGGCGGAACAACCAACACGCGCTTCACTCTGGTCGAAGCCGGCGAGGTGATCGACCGGATAAAATGCAGTATCGGCGTCCGCGATTCGATCAATAATGGTCGTCAGGTGCTTGAAAGAGCGGTAAAGGACGGCATTTCGGAGCTCCTCGGCAAAAATTCGATCCATGCGGGCGAAATCAGCTGCGCGGTTTTTTCGGGAATGATAGGCTCCGAGAACGGACTGTACAAAGTCAGCCATATTCCGGCGCCCGCCGGCGCGGAGGAATTGAAGCGCGGCGCGGTACGGGTATCGCTGCCGGATATCACGAATATTCCGATGCTGTTTATTCCGGGAGTAAAAACCTTTACCGACCCGGGCGAAAAGCCGCTCTCCGAGCTTGATATCATGCGCGGAGAAGAAACCGAGCTGATCGGCATACTCGCCGGAACCGGGCTTTGCGAACCGCTGACCATAGTTCTTCCCGGCTCTCATATGAAAATTGTCAATACCGACGCCGATGGGAGAATCACGTCGTTTCGAACCACGCTGTCCGGCGAGCTGATACGCGCCGCGGCGGAGAACACGATTCTCAGCCAATCGTTAAAAGGCGGTTATCCCGAGCGTGCGGACGAACGGTTTTTGCATATGGGATATGAGTATGCAAAGCTCCACGGAGTCAATGAGGCGCTGTTCAAAATCCGCGTCTATGCGAATTTCATTAAAAACGCCAGCCCGCAGCAGCTATACTCGTTCCTGATAGGAGCCGTGCTGCACGACGACATAAGGTCGCTTTCAGAAAACAGCAGCGGGAAAATAGTCATATCCGGTTCGGACCCGTTCAGGTCGGCGATCGCGTCGCTCCTCGGCGAAAGCGGCGGAACTATCGTTGTACTCTCGGACAGGATCTCCGAGCAAGCCTCGTCAATCGGCGCAGAGCTTATCTGGCGATATACGCTTCATCGCGACTGATTATACGAACGCCCTCCGCGAAAATAACCGCGGAGGGCGCTATTGTATTTTAATGAAGTAAACGCTTTCTCAGCGCGTTTATAATCCGTAGCGTTCCGGCATATCGCTCATGAGCGATGCGCCGCCGTCCATGACAAGCTCCGCTCCGGTCACAGAAGCGGCTGCCGGAGAGTCGAGAAACAGAGCCGCCGCGCCGATCTCCTCCGGACGGCACCAGCGCTTGAGCGGAATTTTATAGTAGGTGTCCTCCTTTTTGCCGAGTCGGGGACTTCCGGTATCGGTCCAGCCGGGCGAGATTGTGTTCACGCGGATACCGTACCTTGCAAGCTCGACCGCCGCGTGACGCGCCAAATGCACAAGCCCAGCCTTTACCGACGCGTAAGCCGCGGCTCTCGGTGTGTTCATATGTGCGTTATTTGACGCGATGACGACGATATTCCCGCCGCCCTGAGACTTCATGATCTGTCCCGCGCGGGAAATGCAGTAGTACGAGCCTTTCAGGTCAAGCCCGCACATCAGATCGAAATCGCTCTCGCTGAGCTCGTCGAACGCCGCGGTCTTGGTTACTCCGGCGTTGTTTACAAACAGGTCGAGCCGCTCAAATTCTGCCGAAAACCTGTCGAACAGCAGATCAACGCCCGACTTGCCGCTGAGGCTCGCGTTTATCGCGGCTGCCTTGACGCCGTATTTTTCGGCTTCTCTGACCGTTTCGAGGGCGGTCTCCTCGCTGCTGTTGTAATGGATCGCGACATCATATCCGTTCTGCGCGAGCGTCAGGGCGATGCCGCGTCCGATTCCCATGCCTGCGCCGGTGACGAGCGCAGTCCTTTTATTTTCTGACATATTCTTTCTTCCCCATTGATTTCCGTGGCTTATGCTTTCCTGCCGCGCCGCTCGGACGGGCAGGTGGATTTTCGGATACACAGCTCGGATTTCATAACAATCTTGATATTCTGTATCGACGGCGACTGGATCAGATAATTTACGGCGTTTGCCGCCTGTATTCCCATCTCCCGCGCCGGAATCCGGACGGTCGTCAGCGGCGGATTGATATATGACGCCAGCTCCACGTCGCCGAAGCCGATCACCGACAGCTGTTCCGGAAGTCTGTAGCCCAGCTTCAGCAGAGCTTTCTGAAGTCCGAGCGCCAGCACATCCGAGGTCGTGAACACCGCTTCAGGGCGGCTCTCCTCGTCAAGTCCGGCGATCTGCTGAGCTGCGCACTTTCCGAACTCCTCGGTATATTCGCCCGCAATCATCCATTCGGGTCGGATCTCCAGCCCGTGCTTTTTCATTGCTCCGAGATATCCGTCGCGGCGGAGAATCGAGTTCCGGAGCGATTCGTCGCCGTTGATAAGACCGATCCTCCGGTGTCCGAGCCTTATGAGATATTCGGTCGCGTGAAACGCCGCCGCGTAGTCGTCGATATTGACATAGCTGACCCGTTTATCCTCAAGACGGCGGTTGACCGCGATGACCCTCGCGCCGCCCTTCATGCCGAGGAGCTTCGGAATAACGATATCCTCCTGCTCGCGCCTTGTGCGTATGAAGATAAAAGCATCGGCTTTTGTTGAAAGCAGAGACTGAATATTTTCGGGGCTGTCTCCGAGCATATGCAGAGTGTTGCCTACTCCAAGCTCGGTCAGGCGGCTCGTCAGTCCGCTGAGTATGGTATATACGGTCGGATGAGCATGAACATTTCTGTCCGTGCTGTCGGACAGGACTATGCAGACGTTTTTCTGCTGTTCGGGCGGTTTCACGCGGTGGCGGCAGGTATAGCCGTTTGCGTCGATGACGGCTTTGACCCTCTTGCGGGTCTCGTCATCTACATGAGAGCTGTTGTTCAGTACCCGTGAAACCGTGCTGATGGATACTCCGGCGAGCTTTGCTATCTCTCTGACCGTGACGCTCATACCGTGAAATACCCGGATATCCTCTCGTAGTATTCGTCAAACAGTCTGTCAAAATATTCATCCGACGCAAAGGACGGCGTGCGGCAGAAGTCGCTTTCGATAATCCCGCGGCGTTTAAGTATGCGCTTCTCATAGAAGATTATCATCTCCACATTCTGACGGATATGATTGAGTATTTCGAGCAGAGCGGTATGGATGCGCATGGCTTCTGCACGGTCGCCGGACATATAAGCGTTGTACGCCTTTATGTATACGTCGAACATCGAGCAGCCGGGCATAACTCCCGACGCGCCGCGGTCGAGAGCTTCTATAAGCTGATATCCGGCGTTGCCGACAAAGATGCGCAGCGATTTGTTTTCGCCCGCGAGCATTGTTGAGATATATTTTCCGGCGGGCTTGCACTCGATTTTGTAGTACATCGCGTTCGGAGCTTCGTTCGAGAGACGCTCAAAGACCGATGGCGCGATGGCGACGCCGGTCTGCTCGGGCGCATATTGTATCATGACCGGAATTTTCACCGAGCGGCAGACCGCAAGCATATGATTATACAGCTCCTCGCCGGAGGGCTTCAGGAAAAAGGGCGGCAGCAGCATAAGACAGTCCGCGCCGAGCGCTTCGAGCTTCTTTGCCGTTTCAACCGCGCAGGCGGTGGAATGCTTTGTCACCGACATTATTGACGGCACGCCGAGCGCATGACATTCGTCGGCGGTAATGCGCGCCATAATATCCTGCTCCGCATCGCTGAGCTTATAGTATTCGCCCGCGATGCCGAACAGAGTCAGCGCGTCGCAGCCGCCTTCGGCGAGTACGCGCAGAAGATTTTTCAGACTGTCGAGGTCAAGCTCTCCTGTTTTGGTAAACGGTGTGGCTATAATCGGGCAGATGCCCCCAAGTGTTTTCATGTGAGTTCTCCTTTTTGTTTATGCTTCAATTATATCATGATTGGCTTTCATTTGCAATAGGGCTTTTTGTTTCATATTGTTTCATTTTTGAAAAGTATGGACAATTGAATTGAGTTGTGATAGAATAATGTTACCGGATAGACCTTACCGCAGAATCCATAAAATTTTATATTTCAAGGAGCTATATTTATGAAAAAGCTATTTGCCTTTTTACTCTCGGCGGCTATGTTTATTGGAGCAACAGCCTGCGGGAACGAAGCGCCGTCAGGAAATTCCGGTGATAATACCACCGCGTCTGACAGCTCATCCGTTACGACAGCTTCCGAGGAAGTCAAGCCAAATCTGCCAGAAGCTAATTACGAGGGTTACACTTTCACCTTTTATGGAACTAGTGGAGAGTTAGAGCTACAGTTCTGCGAGGAGGAGAACGGTGACACGATGAATGACGCTGTTTACAAGCGCAACCGCGCGGTATCCGATCGCTTCAATGTGGAATTTGAGTTTGTCAGGTGCGGCGACAACAAAGGTATTGACGCAATGACCTCAGTACTTGCCGGAGATGATGATTATGATGTCATTATGCCGACCGGACGTTATGCGTTCCAGTACGGTATGCAGGGTCTTGCGCTCGACTGGAATACCGATCTGCCGTGGATTGACCTCGAC
>CACXED010000106.1 GCA_902766575.1 uncultured Ruminococcus sp.
AAAAATTCTTGACAGGGGCGGTACCCTGCCTGCGAATTTTTGTATCGTCTGACGAAAAAATTTCTGCGCATCTGCGCACTTAGAATTGTGCGGTATTGCCTATATAGCTTAAAATTTGGAGAAAAATCATGAAAAACAACATAATTCTCATCGGGATGGCAGGCTGCGGCAAGAGCACGATCGGAGTCCTGCTCGCAAAAACGCTCGGACACGGATTTCTCGACACAGACCTTGTGATACAGAAGCGCGAGGGCAAGCTGCTCCAGCAGATAATCGACGGCGAGGGTCTCGACCGCTTCAAGAGAGCCGAGGAGGAAGCGCTGCTCAGCGTCGACGCCGACGACACGGTCATCGCAACCGGTGGCAGCGCGGTCTACTACGACGACGCGATGAAGCATCTCAAAAGCGGCGGAAAATGCGTCTGGCTCTCGCTTCCCTACCCTGAGATCGAGCGGAGGATCAACAACATCAAGACCCGCGGCATCGCGATAGCCCCCGGAATGACTCTCCGCGACGTCTACGACGAGCGCCAGCCGCTCTACAGACGCTATGCCGATATCACCATCGAATGTACCGGCGACGCCGAGGAGAACGTCCGCGCTATCGCAGAAGCGCTCGGCTTGTGAAAAAACGACTCCCTATGGAGTCGTTTTTTTCACGCTCAGCCCTCGTATTCTCCGAGGTATTCGCCGGCCGCGATATATTCGAGCGGGTCGACATACTTGCCGCCGATCTTCATTTCGAGATGGAGATGCGGCTCCTCGGCAAGCTCGGTCAGCGAGGTATCGCCGACGCAGCCGATGGTCTGACCCATTCCGACCTTGGTTCCGACCGCGACCGGGATCTCAGAGTCGAGATTCATATAGGTCGTGTAGATGCCGTCGCCGTGGTCGATAGTGACCGCGCTGCCCATCATCGGGTCGTTCCAGACCTTGCAGACAGTGCCGCTCGACGAGGCTATGACCTCGCTGCCGACCGGAGACGCGATATCCACTCCGGTGTGAGCGCGGTAGTCGCACATCGTAGCCGACCAGACCGGGACGTCGATCTCAAACGCCTTTGACGTAAAGCCGTCTACCGGCATGACGAAATAATGATCAGCGGCCGAGAGCGGCTGCTCGTCGTCCTCGTTTGCCGGGAGCGCGCCTGCCTCGGCTGCGGGAGAGGTCTCAGCGCCAGCTAAGACCGCGTCGTCCTGACCTGAAGCGCCGGAGGGCTTGTCCTCGATTTCAGCGGCGCCGCTGCTCGTTTCGGGCGAGTCGCTCGGAGTGTTTACCGAGCTCGATACCGCCGCGCTTTCAGCCGTATCGCCGCTTTCGGGAGCCTTATCGGCTCCGCGCCGCTTTGATGCGACGGTGTAGACCGAGACGAACACCATGCAGACAAGCATGGCTGCGAGCAGCAGGTAGATGACAGTGTTGATGGATCTTTTCTTCAGTTTGTTTTCCATGTATAATACCAGCCTTTCATAAATCCGGGGAAAATGACTGACTTTCGCCGGTTTGGTAGTATTCTTGACCGTAAGCGCCGATATTATACAGAAAAAAGGATTTTCGGAATCCGAAAATCCTTTTGTTTTTATTGCAGATTGACCTGCCGTCTCATGATGTAATCAGAGAATAAGAACAGCAGCGCCGCGAATATCACCTTGACCACGATATAGAGTACCATCGAAACCTGAAGATTGAAGCCCGACGCCGCGTCGAGCGGGACGACTCTAATCATCAGATTTATCAGACCGCTGCTCAGCTCGGGAACACCCATTATCAGCGAGTAGATACTCTCGGCGATTTTTGTCAGCACATGGATGCCCATATAGCCGAGCACTGAGCCGAGCAGTCTGTGACCGGTGAAGAACTGCCCTATCGAGATCGCCGCGTAGAAAACGAGTATGCCGTCCACAAGCTCGACGAGCATCGAAAGTATCATCACGACCGCCGCAAATACATCGGAGAGCCTGAGACTTTCGAGTGCCCTGCCAACAATGAGCCGGAGATACTCAAAGGCTTCTTTTATGACCGAATGGTTTCCGGCAAGGAGCAGCACTCCCACCGACATCGCCACAACCGCTCCGGTCAGAATCAGCCAGACAGAGCCGCAGACGAGCTTTGACCAGATGATCGACGAGCGCTTTACCGGCAGCGTCAGCGTCAGATAGCCCTCGTCGCCGTAGACGTTGACATAGAATCGCCGGATTATCACGACATTGACCACCACAAACGCCGCGATCGCCAGAATGACAAAGAAAAACGTTGATATCGACAGCGGCAGAGCAAAGATATCAAGGCTCCTGCAAAGCTCCCAGAACAGCGCCGACAGACCCGCAAATCCGACAAGTCCCGCCCAGAGCATCAGAATCAGCGGAGCCGTCGCGCCAAATTCGTGCTTTAATAATTTCCCAAACATGACTTTTCCTCCTTTACGCCCTGTAGAGCTCGCGGAAAAGCTCGTCCACGGTCTTGCCGTACTGTTCATGGATCGCTCTCACCGAGGCGCAGAGCGCCGCCTTGCCCTCCGAGAGGAAGATCACGTCGTCGAGCACCCGCTCGATGTCGGCTATCAGGTGGGTCGAGATAAGTATCGAGCCGTTCTCGCTGTAGTTTGACAGTATCGTGTCGAGGATATAATCCCTCGCCGCCGGATCGACGCCGCCGATCGGCTCGTCAAGGACGTAGAGCATCGCTCTGCGGCTCATGACCAGAATGAGCTGAACCTTTTCGCGGTTTCCCTTTGAGAGCGCCCTCAGCCGCGCTTTCGGATCGAGCTTCAGCCGCCCGACCATCTCGTTTGCCTTGACGCGGTCGAAATCGCGGTAAAAATCGTTGTACAGGTCGATCACATCGCATATCCTGCTTCCGAGCGGCAAAGCGTTCCGGTCGGGAAGATAGGAAATGAGCTGCGCGGTTTTGTACGACGGTCTTTCGCCAAAGATCAGCACCTCTCCGGAGCTTGGGGTCAGAAGTCTATTTATCAGCTTGATCATCGTGGTCTTGCCGCTTCCGTTCGGACCGAGCAGACCGATGATTCCTCCCTGTCCGAGCGTGAACGACAGCCCGTCGAGCACCTTTTTGGAGCCGTAGCGCTTGGTCACATTGCAGAATTCAAGCAGCGGAGTTTTCTCGGTATCAGTCGGAGATACCGCAGGAGCGTCAGGCGCGTTTTTACTGATCTCCGGAGCGATATTCATATTTTCATTCATCGTCAGATCTCCCTTCGTTTGAAAA
>CACXED010000107.1 GCA_902766575.1 uncultured Ruminococcus sp.
GAGGTCAGTCCGTACCAGACCTCTCCGGGAAGAAACTCAATAATCATACCGCGTAATTGTACCCCAGCTCGAGAGCCTTCTTGTTCTTCTCGATGAGCGCCGACCTTGACGCGGGGATACCGGCGATCATGTGCTCGAGGAAGCTGTCGTAGCCGAACAGGCCGGTGACTTTCAGAAGATATCCGAGGATTATGACGTTAGCCATGCCCTCTAACTGATTCTCCGACGCTATGCCCGACGCGGGGATCGGATAGTGCTTCACGCCTGCGCTTTCAGCCGGAGCCGGGATCAGCGTCGAGTCGTAGATGACCGTTCCGCCCGGAACGACCTTCGGCTCGAACTTGTCGTAGGAGGGGATGTTCATCGCGATCAGCAGATCGGGAGTCACGACGAGCGGAGAGCCTATCTCCTCGTCCGAGATGATGACCGAGCAGTTAGCCGCTCCTCCGCGCATCTCGGGTCCGTAGGAGGGAAGCCACGAGACCTGAAGCTCCTCCTCCATCGCGGTCTTTGCAAGCTGCTTTCCCGCGAAAAGTATGCCCTGTCCTCCGAAGCCGGAGAGAAGTATGTTCATCGTCATATCAGTTGCCCTCCTTTGTCGAGGTGGGATTGAGGAGCTTTACGTCGGTGTCCTTGTAGACGCCGAGCGGGTAGAACGGGATCATGTCGGTCTCAACCCACTTGAGCGCCGCTTCGGGAGTCATGCCCCAGTTTGTCGGGCAGGTCGAGAGAACCTCGACTATCGAGAGACCCTTTTTGTCGATCTGGTTCTGGAACGCCTTGACGATAGCCTTCTTAGCCTTCTTGATGTTCGGGACGGTGTTGACCGCTACGCGCTCTGCGTAAGCCACGCCGTCGAGGGTCGAGAGCATCTCGCAGACGTGGATAGGCGAGCCCTGGATCCTGCGGTCGCGTCCGTAGGGAGAGGTGGTCGTGACCTGTCCGGGCAGAGTGGTCGGAGCCATCTGACCGCCGGTCATGCCGTAGATGCAGTTGTTGATGAAGATTATCGTGATATTCTCGCCGCGCGCGCCGACGTGAACGGTCTCGGCGGTTCCGATAGCCGCGAGGTCACCGTCGCCCTGATAGGTAAAGACGATATTGTCGGGATGTGTGCGCTTAACGCCTGTAGCGACTGCCGGAGCGCGTCCGTGAGCCGCCTCGATCATGTCGCACTCAAAGTAATTGTAGGCGAAAACCGAGCAGCCGACCGGAGCGATTCCGACCGCCTTGCCGCAGATATCAAGCTCGTCGAGAGCCTCGGCGACAAGTCTGTGGACGATTCCGTGAGTGCAGCCCGGGCAGTAGTGGAAGGGTACGGGCGAGAGAGACTTTGGTCTGTCAAATACTACCATCAGTTGAGACCTCCTGCGATTTTTTCGATTTCGGCGAGAACGTCAGCCGGGGACGGGATCACGCCGCCGGTGCGTCCGAAGAAGGACACCGGCTTTTTACATTCGGTGGCGACCTTGACGTCGTCGACCATCTGACCCATGTTCAGCTCGACGACAAGGAAGTGCTTTGCGCTGTCAGCGAGCTTAAGCAGCGGCTTTTTCGGGTACGGCCAGAGGGTTATCGGGCGGAGCAGACCGACCTTGATGCCCTTGGCTCTCGCGGCTGCGATAGCGGTCTTGCAGATGCGCGCGGTGATGCCGTAGGAGACGATGACGATATCCGCGTCGTCGCACTTGTACTCCTCGTACTTTGTCTCCTTTTCGGCGACCTCGTCATAGCGTTTGTAGCGGGCGATGATCGAGTCCTCGAGGTCGTTCGGATTCATGTAGAGGCTGTTGATGATGTTCTTCGGGCGCTTACCCTCGGTGCCGTTGGTAGCCCAGGTCTTTTCGGGGATCTCGCGCTTTGAGGTCAGCTCAAAGTCGACCGGCTCCATCATCTGACCGAGCGCGCCGTCGGCGAGTATCATCGCGGGCATACGGTAGATGTCGGCGAGATCAAAGGCCTCGCTGGTGAGCTGAGCCATCTCCTGAACCGACGCGGGAGCGAGGACGATGATCTGCTCGTCGCCGTGGCCGTTAGCCTTGGTAGCCTGATAGTAGTCCTGCTGCGAGGGCTGTATTCCGCCGAGACCCGGGCCGCCGCGCTGCACGTTGACGATGACGCAGGGCAGGTCGCAGCCGACTATGTAGGAGATTCCCTCGCTCTTGAGCGAGACTCCGGGAGACGAGGAGGAGGTCAGGCAGCGCGTGCCGGAAGCGGCGGCGCCCATGACCATATTTATCGCCGAGATCTCGGACTCGGCCTGAAGGCAGAGACCGCCGACCTTGGGCATACGCTTTGCCATATACTCGGAGATCTCGGTCTGGGGTGTGATCGGGTAGCCGAAGAAGTAGAGACAGCCGCTCTTGATAGCCGCCTCAGCGATGGCTTCGTTGCCCTTCATCAAAACTTTTTTAGCCATTTTTGTAATCCTTTCTTATTCCTTTTCGACCTTTATCACGACGTCCGGGCAGATAGTCGCGCACATCGCGCAGGCTATGCACTTGGACTGATCGGTGATCCCCGCCGGATGATAGCCTTTTTTGTTGAGCTTTTCGCGGTCGAGGGCAATGATCTTTTTCGGGCAGACGCTCGCGCAGAGACCGCAGCCCTTGCAGAGATCCTCGCTGAATGTGACCTTATTCATATATTTACCTCCATTTTGTTTGATTTGACATCAATAATAGCCGCTAAAATGCGGCAAAATCCGTATGAACGGCTTTCTTTCTGAATACCCGTACCGCCTTAATACATCCGTTTGGTTATCTGGCGGATCGGATAGATATTTTTCACGCCGGAGAGCTTTTCTGCCGTTTCCGACATCACCGCGGTGCAGACCACCGGAACTTTTGCAAGCTCCGACAGCTCGTCCGCAAAGGAGAGCGAATCGAGAATATCCTCCGTCGTCGTCTCGTCTCCGAGATTTGAGGTGTTGACGATGCCGGTGATCTTCATTCCCGAGCAGTCCTCGATCTCACGCAGCGACTCGAGCGCGTCGGATGCGGTCGCGGTCAGCGGACGGTAGCAATTGACGCAGCAGAGCATATCATAGCCGTATTCCTCAAAGAAGCGGCGGTACATTCCGAGCGCGACGGCTCCGTTGTCTCCGCCGACGTCAAAGATCGTCAGCCGGTCGGTCGGCTTTTCATAGACCTCGAGCGCCGAGTAAATCTCGGGCGGGAGAGTGGGGATATCGACGTTGGTGTTGGCAAATTCGGGCAGGATACAGCGAACTCCGGCGGCTTCGAGCTCTGCGCGGTTGTCGGCGGCTCGGAAGTAGGGGTTGACTATATCGAGATCGACGAGCGTGACCTCCCGCCCGCTCAGCTTTTCCCTGAGGGCGAGGTTGACGGCAAAGTTCGTCTTTCCGGCTCCGAAGTGACCGGTCACGATGCAGATATTGTGCGTGCAGTTCTCAAACATTCCGGGAGAAATACCTTTCAAAAAAACTGTTGACCGGGGAATCCCCGTTTTGTCTTTTACAGACATATTATATTATAGCATAAAGCGAGTTAAAATGAAAGAACATTTTTTGAAATTTCCCGCAATTTTTTTCTCGTTAAATTGTACATAATTTACATTGATCTGCCTCTGCAATTTATCCCGAAAATTTACAAGAAACATTTGAAATCCGGAGCGATTTGTGATACAATATATATGTATTATAGTTTCAGAACTATCTTGGTTCAAAGGAAAGTGCCGGTATGGAGAAATTCAGAACTGTTGTATCCTACTTCTGGAATATTATCCGCGACATGGGCGTTGTGGACTTTATCGACATCGCCATCGTCGCGATACTGTTCTACTATATGTATAAATTCATACGCGAGCGCCGCGCCGGTAAGCTGGCGGCTGGCATACTGATACTTCTGCTCACGCTCGTGCTCTCAAACGTGCTCAATATGCACGCGATGCAGTTTATCCTTCACAACGTCTTTCAGGTCGGAGTCATCGCGGTGATAGTCGTGTTCCAGCCCGAGCTCCGCTCGGCTCTCGAAAAGATGGGCTCCGAGCCGCTCAAGGGTCTGCGCTCCATCGGAGAGGCGAAATCCGGAGAGCGCGCTCAGACTCTCGCCATGATAAGCGAGGTCACAGAGGCTGTCTGCGATATGTCGCTTGACAAGACCGGCGCGCTTATAGTCATAGAGCGGACTACAAAGCTCGGCGACATCATAAAGTCCGGCACCGTGATCAACGCCAATCCCACGGCGTTTCTGATACGCAATATCTTCTTCAACAAGGCGCCGCTCCACGACGGAGCCATGGTGATACGCGACGACCGGCTCTACGCCGCCGGATGCTTCCTGCCGCTCTCGACGAATAACGATATCATCAAGGATCTCGGAACCCGTCACCGCGCGGCTATCGGAATGAGCGAGAACAGCGACGCCGTGATCGTCGTCGTCAGCGAGGAGACCGGGACTATCTCCATCGCCGTTGAGGGACAGCTCAAGCGCAATTATTCCTACAACACGCTTAAAAGCGAGCTGACAGGGCTCCTTATCTCGGATGAGACCCAGCAGAAGAAGTCCTCTCAGCCCGGTAGGCTCCGCCATCAGAAAAAGTGATCCGCAAAGTTTCAAAAGTCCGGAGTCTTTCCGGCAAGTACCATGAAAGGGATCGTCAGTCATGCAGACTCAAAACGATAACAACACTGAGTATGAAAAGCACGTCGCCGAATCGGGCGGCGAATATGTCGTCCGCGAAAGCAAATACGAGAACGTGGTCGCAAAGGTGCTCTGCGTGCTCGCAGCGATCGTGCTCTGGTTCTACGTCGTCATAACCGACACCGCGACAGATGAGCGCGCCTTTACCGGGCTCGCCGTTTCGATACGGAATCTTGAGACGGTGGAGGAAAGCCTCGGGCTGTCGGTCATAACCGGCTACGACAGCACAGTCGATCTGACCGTCACGGGTACGAAAAGCGAGATCAGCCGCATCTCTGCCGACGATATCAGCGTCTATGTCGACGTCAAGGACATAACCGCTCCCGGCGAATACACTCTCGAGGTTAGGACCTCGCTTCCCGGAGGAATGACCGCATCGTCGATCTCCTCCAATTACATCACGCTCTATGTCGACAAGCGGACGACGGTCAGCGTGCCGATACAGGTCGTGCCGTATTTTACCATCGAGTCGAACTACACGCTCGGGGCTCCCGAGCTGAGCATGGATACGGTCAACGTCTCCGGCCCGGCTGAGGAGCTTGCCGAGATTGACCACGCGAGAGTCGCGCTCGACCTCGGCAGGGTTACAAAGTCGATGTCCTCCACCGGAACGCTCGAGCTTATTGACAAGAGCGGCGCGGTTGTGACAAACCCCTATGTCAAGCTCCAGGCGAGCGAGGTCAGCGTCTATTATCCGGTCTACACCTACAAGGACGTGCCGCTGACAGTCAGCTACAAGTACAACTATTATAATTCTACAAATGTGAACGTGACAATCTCGCCGTCGACCGTCCGGATCAAGGGCGAGCCGGATCTGCTCGACAGCCTGTCGGCGATAACGCTGACCCAGCTTGACGAAAAGAAGATACTGGGCGACACCACTCAGTCGGTGACTATCCCCGTCCCCGACAACACCGAGATAGTCGGCGGCTCGCGCACCGCTTCGATCTCGATCACCCACAAGGGAACCGAGACCCGCGACGTGGTCGTTTCAAACATCGCGGTCAACAACCCGAACAATCTGATCTACACGCTCGAGCAGAGCTCGATAACCGTCCGCTTCCGCGGCACCTACTCAAAGCTGTCGCTGCTCAGCTCGAACAACATCACCGCAAACGTCGATCTCGGATATCTGACCAACGCCTCCGGAACCGTGGAGGTGCCGGTGACATTTACGCTTGCCGACGCGCTTTCGGCGAGCGTCTATGAGATCGGAGATTATAAGCTCAGCGTTACCATCGGAAAATAACCGCAGACGGCGCGGCCTGACTGCCGCGCCGTCTGTTTCTTCTAAGGAGATAATTTCGCAATATGAAAGCTCAGATCATCGTAAAGGACATCCGGCTGCCCGTGACCGCTCCGGTCGGAGAGGCGTTTGAGACCGCGAAAAAGCGGCTCAGGCTGAGCGGCGGCGAGTTTGTTTCAGCCGCGCTGCACAAGCGCTCTATCGACGCCAGAAGACGCGCCGGGCATGGGCTCGAGTTCGTTTACTCGGTGACGGTGGAGTGTGAGCTTGGCACAAAAAAGCTCGAGCGGGTCGCTTCAGATAAGAGCTTTGAGCTGATAAGGCGCGAGGAGCTGAAGCCGGTCAGAGGAAAGGGAAGGCTCGGAGGACGGCCGCTGGTGGTCGGCTTCGGTCCCTGCGGAATGTTCGCGGCGCTGCTGCTTGCCGAGAACGGCTACGCGCCGATAGTCGTTGAGCGCGGCGGCGATACCGGGAGCCGGACAAGAGCGGTAGAAATCTTCAACGCGACCGGAAAGCTCGACACGTCGACAAATATCCAGTTCGGAGCGGGCGGAGCCGGGACCTTTTCGGACGGAAAGCTCGTCACAAGGATTAACGACCCGCGCTGCTCGTATGTGCTCGAACGCTTCAGGGAGTTCGGAGCGCCGGAGGAAATCTGCTGTCTTGCAAAGCCTCACGTCGGCACGGACAGGCTGCTCGGCGTCGTTGAGAATATCAGGAAACGAATTGAGTCGCTCGGCGGCGAGATATTCTTCAATACGAAACTGACCGATATTTGCATCTCGGGCGGGAGAATCACGTCGGTGAGCCTTGAGAAAGGCGGCGTGTGCAGTCAGCTCGCTCCGGGAGCGGTGATACTTGCGGTCGGACACAGCGCCCGGGACACCTATGATATGCTCGATTCCCGCGGAGTGCTGCTCGTCCCGAAGCCATTCTCGGTCGGAGTCCGCGTCGAGCACCTCCAGAGCGATATAAACGCGGCGCTCTACGGCGAGTACGCGGAGCTTACCGGAGCTGACGGCAGGCCGCTGCTCCCTCCGGGCGAATATTCGCTCTCGTGGCGCGAGGCTCAGCCCGGGCTGAAAAGCGACTCGGCGCGGGGAGTTTACAGCTTCTGTATGTGTCCGGGCGGCGAGGTGGTCGCAGCGGCGAGCGAGGAGAACGGCGTCGTCACAAACGGAATGAGCCGCTACGCCCGCGACGGACGGAACGCAAATTCGGCGATAGCCGTCTCGGTCTTCCCTGAGGACGTCGGCGGCGGCTGGCGCGACGGAGTGAGATTTCAGCGTGAGCTCGAGCAAAGAGCCTTTGCCGCCGGAGGAGGAGCCTACCGCGCTCCGGTCGAGACGCTCGGAGACTTCCTTGATGGAAAGACCTCGCGCTTCACCGAGCCGAAGCGGGTCACGCCGACCTATCGGGAGGGATACGACGGGTACAGGCTCTGCGATCTGTCGTCGGTTCTGCCGGGCTTCGTTTCGGAGATGCTGAAAAAGGGCTTTCCGGTGTTCGGCAGAAAGATCCGCGGCTTCGATGCTCCCGACGCGGTGCTGACCGGAGTCGAGACACGAACCTCGGCGCCGCTCCGTATCCCGCGCGGAGAGGACGGCAGAGCCTCCGCAGCTTTTAATCTCTATCCCTGCGGCGAGGGCGCCGGATATGCCGGAGGTATAACCAGCGCGGCTGTCGACGGCATCAACACGGCGCTCAGGCTGATGAGCGAATACGGCGGGATATGATCTATAAAAAAGAGACAGGCTGATAAAATGCACCCCAAAGGTCGGACAAACCCTTGGGGTGCATATTCTGTCATACCAGAAACAGAAATGTAGCGCCGAATGTCAGTATTATTCCCGCAAGCGACCATCTGTCCGGCTTCTCTCCGAAGAACAACCGTCCGACAATCGCGCTGAGCACCACCGAGCCGCCGGTCAGTATCGGGTACTGCACCGACGCGGGCAGAGCCGACGAAGCTACAATCAGCTGAAGCAGATAGGAACCGCCGTTGAACGCGCCACAGCAGGCGGTCAGCAGAATCAGCTGCCAGGGGCGAAAATCCTTCGCGAGCGCGGGCTTTGAGCCGTCCCCAACGCAGAGGAGCAGCAGTATGATTCCGCTCGCAAGCCCGTTCAGCGTGTTCGACAGGAATACGAAGCTGATGGGATCGACCGCGGCGGTCGGTTCGATCTGATGAAGCTTCGATATGATCGAAACGAAGCCGTTCATCACGAATACAAGCACGCAGAGAGGGATAAACAGACGGCTGGGCTTATCCTTTGAGCCTGGCTTACCGAAGCAGGGAAGCGCCAGCGAGCAGGTCAGCAGTATCACGCCCATAAGTCGGCAGATCAGCGCCGGAAGTCTGATGCCGGAGGAATCGCCGAGGAATATCATTCCGTAGAGAAAGGGCATCAGCATCCCGCCGAGCATCAGGAACATCGTATAGACCGAAAAGCTGCCGAGCTCGAAAATTTTGAATCCGATCAGATTATACCCGAGGCAGAGCGCGGCGACTCCCGCGGCGCAGATCAGCGAAAAGGGCGTTACGGATATACGAAACCCGCCGATGCAGATGAATATCGCGCCGTTGAACAGTCCGGACAGCGTTGTAAAGAGCAGGGAGGTTTTGATTGCCGAGCCGTTTTTCGACTGATACAGCTTGCTTGCCGCGAACTGCGCCGACATCAGCAGGGTTGAGAGAAAAGAAACAGGTAATATTTGGTCATTA
>CACXED010000108.1 GCA_902766575.1 uncultured Ruminococcus sp.
CTGGGCTGCGGACTGCATCCGTCTGAATTTCCGCGAGCAACTCAGTATGGCGAACCTCGCCGCCGATATCGGCTACGGCTACGATTATTTCCAGCACTGCTTCAAGGAAAAATTCGGCAGATCTCCAAAGCAGTTTCAGATCGACTGCCGTATTAACGAAGCCAAAGCCCTGCTCGAGTCGGGCGGCTACAGCTGCACCGAGATCGCCTATCTCTGCGGATTCTCAAAGTCCGCGCAGTTCTCGTCGATATTCAAAAAGAGCTGCGGCTGTCCGCCGGGCAGCTGGCGCGGGAGCGGTTTTGCAAAGCAGCCGGAGAATTGATTCTCCGGCCGCTTTTCTGTTTAACTTATTTTTTGAGCTTTCCGAAAAGATTTCCGAGCACCGCCTTGGCGTCCTCCGCGTCGAGCTTGCCGTCGCCGTTGCCGTCGAGCAGCTTGCCGATGTCGTCGACATTGATCTTTGCCTTGACGCCGTCGACTACAGCCTTGAGCTTTTCGTCGGGAAGATCGACGCCGATGAGCTTTTCGATGGTTTTCACCGGATCAGTCTTGAACGACGACAGAAGCGTCTTGTCGGTGGTGATCTTTTTCACGATTTCCTCAATTTTTGCTTTGATATCCATAATGTGCCTCCTATTTTTTTAATTATATCACATTCGGCGAAAATTTGCAAGCTATTTCACAAAAGCGACACAAAAAATTCAGCCCGGCTTCTTATTCGGGACGACAGATCAGCCGCCGGAGAGCCTTCGCCACTCGCCCGGACTCATTCCCGCCTCTCGCCTGAAGCTGCGTGAGAAGCTGTCCGAGTCGGAAAAGCCGACGATCCTCGCAGTCTCCTCGACGGTCAGCACCGCTGCCGACGCTCCGTCCGGACGCAGAAGCTCCTTGGCCTGTCCGATGCGGACGCTTGTAATGTACCGCGCCGGAGTTACCAGAAACACGCTCTTAAAGAGCTTTCTGAACTGCGCCTCGTCAAGCCCGGCGGCGTCTGCCATCGCGGCGGGAGTCAGCGTCCGGTCGTCGATGTGCAGCCGCATATACTCGAGCGCGGGCTGTATGCGCTTTCTGACCTCTGCGTCCGAGCCGTCGAGCGCTCTCGCCATCAGCGCGAGAATCTTATAGATATACGACTTGCAGGACAGAATGTGCGCCGAGTCCTTGAAAAGCCATTCCTCCGCGCATTTTGAAAAGAGCGAGTAGAGGTTAGAGTGATTCTCAAAGCTCGCGACGATGATCTCGTCCGCCGGGAACTCTCCGATCGTGTCAAAGTTGATCAGGATATACTGTCCCGGAGGGTCGCTGACCGCGCAGGAGCGGTAGGTCATTCCCTTTGGAATATACACGATGTCGTTGCGGGTAAAGCTGACCTGTTTATCCCGGTAACGGCAGCACATCTCGCCGGAGACCTTGTAGATCAGCGCATGGTGCGGACGCTCGTAGAAATAGCTCGTCTCGGAGCGTGAGTCGGCGCGGGTGACGCTTATCAGCTCCGAGACCAGTATGTCTCCCCTGAATATATCGTTCATGGGCGATGCTCAGGCGCCCTGTCTGCCTATGCCCTGCTGCTCGATGACCGACTGCGCCATCTTGCGCTGAGCCATGACCAGCTTGTAATAGATGCCCTTGTTTTCAAGCAGCTCGGTGTGCGTTCCGAACTCGGCCACGCGGCCCTTATCGAGGACAAGCAGCTTGTCGGCGTTGCGCAGAGTCGAGAGTCTGTGCGCGATGGCAAAGACCGTTCTGCCCTCGGTGAGCTTGTTCAGCGAGTCCTGAATGAGCTTTTCGGTCTCGGTGTCGAGCGCTGCGGTCGCCTCGTCGAGGATGAGTATCCGCGGATTGTGAATGACCGCGCGGGCGATAGCGATTCTCTGGCGCTCTCCGCCTGAAAGCGAGTAGCCCTTTTCGCCGACGATAGTGTTGTAGCCCTCGGGCAGATTAAGAATGAAATCGTGAGCGTTGGCTATCCGGGCGGCGGCGATGACCTGCTCGTCTGTGGCGTGAGGCATAGCGTAGCGGATGTTGTCGCGGATCGTTCCCGAGAACAGGAAGGTCTCCTGAAGCACGATACCGATCTGCGAACGGAGCGCGTTCTGCGAGATGTCCTTGATGTTGACGCCGTCGATCTCAATCGCGCCCTCGTTTACGTCGTAGAGACGCATCAGCAGATTGATGAGCGTCGTCTTGCCCGAGCCGGAATGTCCGACGATACCGATCATCTCGCCCGGATTTACATGGAACGAGACGTTCTCGAGCACGGGATTATAGCTCTCGTAACCGAAGGTCACGTTCTTGACGTCGACCTCGCCCTCGATGCGGATGTCGAGCGGGAGATTGATATCCTGAACCTCGGGATTCTCCTCGAGTATCTCGAAGATTTTGGAAAGGCTCGTCAGGAAGTTGGAGATATTTCTCGGAATAAAGGTGATGTACATCAGCGGCGCGTAGATTATATTCGCGTAGGAGTTGATCTGATGCAGAGTACCGACCTGCATCTCTCCGCGAAAGAGCTTGATGTTTCCGTAGAGGAGTATCAGATAGCTTCCGAGCCTGATCGCAAAGCCGAGCAGCGGGAAGATCGTATCAAAATTCTTGCCGTTTGACTCGTTCTGCTCCGCGTGAGCGACCGAAGCCGCCTTGAAGCGCTCGATCTCGCTCTTTTCGCGTCCGAAGCACTTGACGACGCGGATACCGTTGAGGATGTCCTGCAGAAGATGGTTGGTTCTCTGTCCGAGCACCCAGAGACGGCGATTCCGAAGCTGAACATACGCCCAGTACTTTGAGATCAGGAATACGACAAAGGGTATCGGCACAAAGATGAACAGCGCCATTATCGGGCTGATCGTCAGCATGACCACAAGTCCGATTATGAACGAGAAGAACTGCACGAACAGGTTGGGAAGCTGGTTGACGATGAAATCCTGTACGTTATTCACGTCGCCGTTGATGCGTCCCATCAAATCGCCGGTGGACTTGCGCTGTATGCTCGAAAGCGACAGCGACTGGATCTTTTCATAGAGCAGCGCGCGCATCATCAGCGTGAAGCGGTTGCCGGTGACGGCCGCAAGTCTGCTCTGCAGCACAGCCAGCGCACGGTGGAACAGATCGAGCGAAACGATCGCGACGACTATCAGCGCGAAATGCACCATCTCGGTGTGGATCCCATGCGCTTCCTCGTTGAGGATATAGTTGTTGAGCGCGATCTTCTGAATCTGAGGCACGACAAACTGGAAAATGACGTTGAATATCGCCACGATGAACGGGAAGCACATCATCAGCCGCAGACCCTTGGTCATCGCGAAGATCTTTTTGTAGACCTCCATGTGATCGAGGCAGTAGGGGCAGATATTCGTGCCGCGGACAAAGGGACGACCGCATTTCGGGCAGAAGCGCTCTCGCTCGGAGTTGGTTATCGGCTCGGTCTTTGACTGATCCTCGGCAAGTATCTCGCA
>CACXED010000109.1 GCA_902766575.1 uncultured Ruminococcus sp.
CCGTCGCAGAGCATATCAATTCCGGGAAGCTGGAATTTCCGGTAGGAGCGCATAGCCTCGCCGAGAGCGGCGGTCTGGCTGTGGAGCGTGTCCTCCTCCATCATGTGTCCGGTCATCGAGATGCCGTTCTTCTCGCACCAGTCGCCGCAGTTGTCGGCGAACGCCTCGGTAAAGAGCTGGCAGACGAAATCGTGGTAGTTATAGCGGGTCTTTGAGACCTTGCCGTCAGCCCTTTCCCAGAACAGCTCGGGGAGCTTCTCGGCAAGGCTCTCGCCGTAGCGCTTCTCGTAGAGCGTGTCGAGCTCGGGCGTCCAGGGGAGATTGACGGTCTGACTGCTCGTTGCAAAGGCGAAGGTACCCTTTCGGCAGAACTGCGGCTCGTCGGTGAAGATAGCCGGAACGACCTTGTCGAACTCGTCGCCGACCGTCTCCTTGTAGCGTTCGTGAGTGGTCTCGATGAATTTGTCGATCGCGGGCTTTGAGAGCGTGTCGACGTAGGTCTGATTGTTGTACCAGCCGCTCTTGTCGGCAGGGAAGCAGTAGGTGAACCACTTTGCGCCCTCGGCAGGCTCGTCCGGCTCGACGACGCGGTAGGAGACAAGCTCTCCGGCGTCGTTCTGGACGATATCGTAGGCGCGGAAGAAGTAAGCGCTGCCCTCCTCGACCGCCTCGTCCTTGGATTTCAGACCCGAAATCAGGTTCTCCTTTGTGATGCGGAGCATACGCTGACGGTATTTCGGCGTTTTGGTGACGAGACCTCCGGCGGCTCCCGACGGCCAGCGATCCTCGTCGTAGAGCCACGCGAGCATATCGCGGCTCTTAGCCTCGTCGGCGCAGCAGCGGATAAGGCTCATGAACTCGTCGGACAGGTAGGGAACGTCCATTCCGGTGCGCGAGTGGATATGCCCGCCGCCGAAGCCCATCTCCTTGAGACAGTCGAGCTGACGCTTTATGAGATCGGGCGTGACCTTGCAGTTCCAGGCCCAGAAAGGCGTTCCTCTGTATTCCGCTGTGGGGTTTTCAAAGAGCGCCATATCGAGCGTCTCGGATTTGTTCTTCTTGTAAAGCATAAAGTCCTCCTTGATGCAAAGTTGCAAGTCTACTATAGCATAAACGAGGACTTTTGTCAATAGAGTGTGAAAATTTATCTCGGAAATCGTCAAAAATGCTGCATCAGATGAAAAATTCAGACATTCGGCGGCAGATTTGTCTCAAGCCCCTCAAGATAGCTGTTCTCCGAGACGTACAGCACCTTTACCGTGTGTGAAGCGTTGTCGTACTCCGCAGCGGTCAGAGAAGCGTTGCCGACCCAGTGCGCCGGAGTCTCGTTCGTCCCGCTCCAATAGCGCATGAGCATCCGGATCGGCGTAGCGTGGGTCGCGATGAGCAGCGTCTTTCCATCGTATAGCCCGGCGAGCCGCCAGACCTCGCGGTTCACGCGCTCGTAAAGCTCCCGGACGCTCTCGCCGCCGGTCGGACGCGAGTTAAATAAATCCTGCTGCCAGACTGTCCAGTCGGAGTGATAGAGCTCGTCGATTTTTGTGAACTCCTCGTTCTCCCATTTTCCGGCGTGGATCTCGCGGAGCTCCGGGTCGGGGATCGGCTTAAGCCCATGCGGAGCGGCGATTATCCGTCCGGTCTCGTAAGCTCGGCAGAGGTCGCTTGCGTAGACGGCGTCGATATGCTCGCTTTGCAGATATTCCGCCGCGCGCTCAGCCTGACGTCTTCCGAGCTCGGTCAGCTCTCCGTCGAAGTTTCCGAGGAAGCGTCCGGTCTTGTTGCCGATGCTCTCGCCGTGCCGGACAAAGATGAATTTGGTCATGATTTCCTCCTTAACGGTTATGAAAAAAACAGGAGGGGCTTGTCAGTCCCTCCCGTAGAGATCTATGGAAAAATCAGTATGCTACGCCCTGCCACTTCATAGCGTCGGCGATCTTTAAGAAGCCCGCAATGTTAGCGCCGGCGACGAGGTTGAGCTTGCCGTCCTCGGTCTTGCAGTCGTACTCCTTAGCGGCTGCGGCGGAGTTCTTGTAGATGTTCTTCATGATGTCGTGGAGCTTTGCGTCGACCTCCTCGAAGGTCCACGAAAGTCTGATGCTGTTCTGGGTCATCTCGAGACCGGAGGTAGCTACGCCGCCGGCGTTAGCAGCCTTTGCCGGAGCAAAGAGCACACCGCTATTGTGGAACAGCTCGACAGCCTCGGGAGTGGAAGGCATATTCGCGCCCTCGGCGACAGCCTTTACGCCGTTCGCGATGAGAGCCTTTGCGCCCTCTGCGTCAAGCTCGTTCTGAGTTGCGCAGGGGAGAGCGATGTCGCACTTGACGGTCCAGATGCCGCGGCAGCCCTCGACATACTTGGAGCCGGGAACGCGCTTTGCGTACTCGGAGATGCGTCCTCTCTCAACTTCCTTGATCTGCTTTACAACGTCGAGCTTGATGCCGTCCTCGTCGACGATATAGCCGTTGGAGTCGGACATGGCGACGACCTTTGCGCCGAGCTCGGTAGCCTTCTGGTTTGCGTAGATAGCGACGTTGCCCGAGCCGGAGACGACGACGGTCTTACCCTCGAAGGAGAGCCCGTTGTCCTTGAGCATTTCGTTAGTGAAGTAGCAGAGACCGTAGCCGGTAGCCTCGGTGCGCGCGAGAGAACCGCCGTAGGAGAGTCCCTTTCCGGTGAGAA
>CACXED010000110.1 GCA_902766575.1 uncultured Ruminococcus sp.
GCCGTGCAGTCAAAGCCGATGTAGAAAGTAGCGTTTCCGCTGTTGACGAGCTCGCGGATTTCCGGCTCGTTAGTGACCTGCGCGATGAGACCGCGCGCTTTGAGTTCTTCGTAAATCTGCATTTTAATTACTCCTTAAACTAAAAATCGCGTCCCGACCTTTTGGGTCGGAGACGCATAATGCCGTGTTACCACTCCGTTTCGGGCAATCCTCGCGGAAAATGCCCCTCAGGCGGAAAATCTCGGCTCGGAGCTTTTCCGCGGCGCTTTAACGGGCGCGAAGCGTCCTGCCCTACTCAAAAGTTTCAGGCGGAGGCTCGGGAGTGTATTCGGCTGCCGTCCTCGCCGCGCATTCACACCAACCATGCGCTCTCTGGAGACCTCAGACGGGCTTACTTGTCTCTGTCATTGCCTTTGGAAATATTATACCACATTCGTTTCAAAAATGCAATAGCTTAACGAATTTTTTCAAAAGTATTCATATTTCGGACGCAGTTTCAGGACAAAGAACACCGTCACCGCCAGCGAGAACACCTCCGCCGCGACGACCGACCACCAGACTCCCTCGATCTCGAACAGTATCGGCAGCAAGAGAACCATCAGAAGCTGAAAGACCAGCGTTCTGAGAAAGGATATCAGCGCCGAAACCAGACCGTTGCTCAGCGCGGTGAACATCGACGAGCCGAAAATGTTCAGCCCGCAGAATAGGAACGACAGCGCGTAGATGTGGAATCCGTGGGTCGTGAGAGCTTTCAGCTCAGCGTCGTAGCCGACGAATATCCCCGCGAGCGTTCCCGACAGCAGTATCGCCGACGCCGCGAGCAGCACTCCGCTTCCGAGATTGAAAATGATACTCTTTTTGAAGATATTCCGCAGCTCCATGCGGTTGTCCGCGCCGAAATTGAAGCCGATGATCGGCGCCGAGCCTATCGCGTAGCCGATGAATATCGCGACAAAGAAGAAATTGACATACATTATCGCGCCGAACGCCGCGACTCCGTCCTCTCCGGCGAATTTAAGAAGCTGCGTATTGTAGAGCATAGTCACAACCGACGAGGAAATGCTGCTCATCATCTCAGACGAGCCGTTCGTGCAGGTGTGCAGCAGAACTTTCAGGTCGAGACCGGCTTTCGTCAGTCTCAGCAGACTGCGGTTCGGAGCGATGAAGTATACGAGCGGAATTATACCTCCGACGAACTGACTGAAAGCCGTCGCGAGCGCCGCGCCCTCAACTCCGAGCCTGAAAACCGCAACGAGCAGATAGTCGCCTATCATATTCGCAACTCCGGCGGCGACCGTGACGTAAAGCCCGAGCTTCGGGCGCTCGGCGGTCACGAGAAAGCTCTGGAACACGTTCTGCAGTATGAACATCGGCAGCGCCGCCATGATTATCCGTCCGTATCTGACGCAGTAATCTATGACCTCTCCCTCGGCTCCGAGGAATATCGAGATCGGGCGCAGAAAGATTATTCCGATTGCCGCAAAGATTGCTCCGAGCGCCGCTGCGACCCAGACGAGCATTGAGAATATCCGGTTCGCGCGCTCGCGCTCGCCCATTCCAAGCGTCCTTGCGACGACAGCGCTGCCGCCCGTACCAATCATGAAGCCGATCCCGCCGAACACCATCAGGAACGGCATGATCAGATTCACCGCCGCGAAAGGCGTCTTTCCGACCACGTTCGAGACGAAAAGTCCGTCCACCACGCTGTAGATCGAGGTGAAGATCATCATCACTATCGACGGAATCACAAATCTCATCAGCCGCCCGAACGTGAAATGATCCGAGAGCTGGATCGCGCTTCGCCTTTTATTCTGGTTCATACTCATATCTCCGCTGAGATCAGATGTCAAGCCCGACCGACGCGAACAGTCTGCGGATATTGCCCGAGAAGATCGCCGCTTTCTCACTGTCGGTCAGCAGCGGGTCGAGCAGCACTCCGCCGACATACATATAGGGATTGCAGGTCGGGTAGTCCGAGCCGAAAATTATCCGGTCTATTCCCACCTCGTCGATCGCGTGCCGGAGCATACCGTGGCGGAAAATTCCGTAGCCCGAGACGTCGAGATAGCAGTTTTCGCTCATTTTCAGCCGCTTCATGTGACGGCAGAACTCGCCGTACTCGCCGGGGTGCGCAAAGACGAACTTCGTGTCGGGATGGCGCTTGACCATCTCGTCCATCTGATCCTCGCCCATCGAGTGAAGGCTGACTATCATGTTCTTTTCCGTGATGTGATCGAGGATTTTTGAAAAGCCCTCGCAGGAATAGTCGTTCCAGCCGTGCATATAAGGCACGAGCTCGCCGACAAGCCGCACGCCCTTTGCGTAGAACCGATCGACCGCGTCTATCGACTCCCCGACATAATCAGGGTGAACCATAATCCCGGGAACATAGTAGCCTCCGAGGTCTGCGCTGACCTTCATCGCCGAGCGGTTGCAGGCTTCGACGACCTCCCACTGGCTTTTTTCCTCGCTGAAATTACACTTTCTGACGATGACCGAGCCGCAGATTTTCGAAACTTCCGCGGCTTTCATGTCGCGGACAATGTTCTCCTCGGACATATCGCAGTTTTCGATGTGCGAGCAGATGTTCTCCGCTCTGTCCGAAAACGGATGGGTGTGGAAGTCGATGATTTCAAAATCTTTAATATTCATGGTATTGTCCTTTCGGTGCTGCTTTTACATCTCCTCCGCCTGCTTGATGTAGAGATGACCGTAGTCGGTTATATAGCGCTTGCGCGCGTCGAGATCGTCGCCGAGCAGGGTTTCGAAAATACGCGCGGTTTCCTCGGCGTCGGCTTCGTTGACCTTGATGAGACGGCGGGTTTCGGGATTCATGGTCGTCTGCCACATCATGCCGGGCTCGTTCTCGCCGAGACCCTTTGAGCGCTGGAGAGTGTATTTCGCGTTTCCGAGCTTCTTTATGATCTCCTGCTTCTCCTGCTCGTTGTAGGCAAAGTAGGTCTTGTCCTTGCAGGTTATCTCAAAGAGCGGCGACTCGGCGATGTAAATCTTCCCCTCCTTGATCAGCGTCGGGAGCAGTCGGTAGAACATCGTGAGTATCAGCGTTCTGATCTGATAGCCGTCCTCGTCGGCGTCGGTGCAGATGATGATTTTCGACCAGCGGAGCGCCTTGAGGTCAAACGGCACCATGTCGCCCTTAGCCTTGGTTTTGATCTCTACGCCGCAGCCTATGACCTTGAGCAGATTGACGATTATCTCGCTCTTGAAAATCTTGTCGTAGCCGGATTTGAGACAGTTCAGCGTCTTTCCCCTGACCGCGAAGATAGCCTGAAACTCCGCCGCGCGTCCGAGCTTACAGGAGGTCAGCGCCGAGTCGCCCTCGACGATGTAGACCTCGCGGCGCTCCGGGTCCTTGGAGCGGCAGTTGACGAACTTTTCGATGCGGTTGGTCATGTCGATGCTGCCCGAGAGCTTCTTTTTGAGATTCAGACGGGTAGACTCGGCAGTCTCGCGCGAGCGCTTGTTGACGAGGATCTGATTCGCCATTTTTTCGGCTTCGGTCGGATTCTCGATGAAGTATATTTCGAGCTGCTCCTTGATATACCCGGTCATAGCCTCGGCGATGAAGGAGTTGTTGATCGCCTTTTTGGTCTGATTCTCATACGACGTCTGGGTCGAGAAGGAGTTCGTCACGAGTACAAGGCAGTCCTCCACATCGTTCCAGCTGATCTTCGACTCGTTCTTGTTGTACTTGCCCTGAGCCTTCAGATAGCGGTCGACGCTGTAGACAAACGCCGAGCGAACTGCCTTGTCGGGCGAGCCGCCGTGCTCGAGAAAGCTCGAGTTGTGATAGTACTCGATCCGGCTGACCGTGTTCGAGATGCAGAACGCGATATCGACCTTGAGCTTATAATCGTCCTTGTCCTCGCGGTCGCGTCCCGAGGTCTCCATATGCCACGAAACCGGAGCGGTCAGCGACTCGCCGCCGGTGATCTCGTTCACATAGTCGATGATTCCGTTCTCGTAGTAGTATTCGCTGTGCTCAAAGCCGCCGTCGGGAGTCTGCCAGTCGAGCGTGAAGCGGATTTTCGGATTCACGACCGCCTGCTTTTTCAGTATGTCCTCAAAGAACTCGCGAGGGATATTTATATCGGTAAAGACCTCGAGATCAGGCAGCCAGCGAACGACAGTTCCGGTACGCTTCTGCCCTCTCGGAAGCGGCGTGACCTCTAACTCTCCGACCGGAAAGCCCTTTTTGAAGCCGATACGGCTGACCGTCTCGCCGTTGTAGGAGGCGACCTCCATATACTCCGAGCTGTACTGCGTCGCACAGGCTCCGAGACCGTTGATCCCGAGCGAGAACTCGTAAGCCGAGTCTCCGGAATTGTTGTTGTACTTACCTCCGGCGTACATCTCGCAGTAGATGAGCTCCCAGTTGAATTTCTGCTCCTTTTCGTTGAAGCCGAGCGGAACTCCGCGTCCGTGGTCGTCGACCTCAATCGAGTGGTCGCTGTAAGCCTTGACGGCGATCGACGAGCCGTAGCCCTCCTTCGCCTCGTCGACGGCGTTGCTGAGTATTTCGAAAAACGAGTGCTCGCAGCCCTCAAGTCCGTCCGAGCCGAAAATGACCGCCGGACGCTTGCGTACGCGGTCGGGACCCTTCAGAACGACGATGCTCTGATCGCCGTAGTTGTTTTGCTTTTTTGCAGGCATAAAAATTATCCTTTTCTTTTTAATTCAAACTATATTATACCACTTCGCGGCGGTTTTGTAAAGAGATTTCCCAAATTAACTTGCATTAACGCCGCTCATCTGATATAATATATGTAAGGGTGCGATTTTTGCAGAATAAAATACTCGAAAGCGACAGCCTTTTCGAATATCTCACCGACTGTCTGCGGAACACAAAATTCAGCGAGCTTGTCCTGCGCGTGACGAAATATCCGCGTCGGTTCTTTCTCTTTGCGCGGATATTAAAATGGATACGCTATGCGGTCAGGATAATCGAGACGAGCGCGCTGCTGATACTCGCCGCGGCTCTGCTGCTGACTATACTCCCGCTCGCGGCTCTGATTATCGCGATATTGCTGACCGCCGACGATATCCGCGCGAGCCTGATTCTGCGCCGCATGGACAGGCCCGGACGAGTTTATGTGCTCTTTTCAGCCGGACAATACGGCGAGAGCTTTGCGAAAACGCTCGACGGCGAGGTCTATATCGTCGGCGGAGAGCTCATTCACCGCTTTCTGACCTATCGCCGCGAGGAGGGCTTCACGCGGA
>CACXED010000111.1 GCA_902766575.1 uncultured Ruminococcus sp.
TCGCCGGTGTAGCCCATGTAGGGAAGCGAATACTCAGCCCGATCGGTCTTGCAGCAGACAAAGCCCTCGGAAAAATATCCGTTCGTAAAGACCTCCGAGAGACTTTCGGCGTATCCGCGGTCGATCTCAAAGGTAAGCTCGACCTCGCGGCTCTCGCCCGGGTCAAGGGTCAGCACGAGCGGCTCGCAGCTCTCCGAGTATCGGTTGAGATTTCCGCTCCCGTCCGCAAGGATTGCCGAGCATCGGTCGGGAACCGCCTTGAGGGTTGAAAAATACTTTTCTGCGCCGCCTATCTCTACAGCTGTATATCCGTCCGACGTGAGCGTCGCCGTGAGCCTTGCTTCGAGCGGCTGATCGGTCAGATTCTTAACCGTCACGCCGAGCCAGAAGCGCTCTCCGAGCAGATCGCCCAGCTCAGCCTTGGGCTTGCCGTTGAAGGTATAGGTCAGCGAAAGCTCCTGCGACAGGGCTTTATCGAGATTGGCAAGCCCGGCTCCCTGAGCGCGCGGCGAGTACTCGACGCCGTCAGACTGTCTGACCGGATCGGCGGTGTTCATCAGAGCGGCTTTGATACTCGAAGCGCGTTTTGAGATAAGCATCGCTCCGCCGAGACGCTGACAGAGCAGAGCGCAGGCTCCGGCTATCTGCGGAGCCGCCATCGACGTTCCCGAAAGTCCCCCGTAGCCGTCGATGATCGTGCTGTATACTCCGCCTCCGACTCCGCAGATATCGGGCTTCAGCGTCAGCGACGGCGTACAGCCCCATGAGCTGAACGCGGATATCTCGCCGACGCCCTCGGTTCTGCCTATGACGGTATAATCCCGGTCGAAGCTCACCCGCTTTATTGACGATGCGGCGAGCCGTTCGCCGTCAGCCTTGGAGATCGAGACAGCGGGGATCGACGCTCCGGTGAGCTCGGGATTTACGATCTCGTCCTCGACGTTATTGTAAATTATCACGCCGACCGCTCCGTGCGACGCGGCGACGTCAGCCTTTTCGACAAAGGTTATCTCTCCGCGGCTTACCAGAACGAGCTTTCCCGAGACGTCAAGCCCGGCGTAATCCTCCTCCGAGCCGATTCCCGGCACGACTGCGTAGCGGAGCGTCTGTCCGTCGAAGCGCGACGAAAAGGTGGAATTGATCACCTTTGACGCCTTGTTCGTATCGGCGTAGTAGACCGGCTCTCCGCCGTGGAGAAAATAAGCTCCCCAGACCGCTTCGCCGTCCACGCTGCCGACCGCAAGGGAATAATCCGCGGATGCGGGATAGCTCACCGTTCCGTAATCGGTGTAATCCGAAAAGGGAAGTCCGAGCTTCAGCTCCGACCCGGCGAGAGCGCTCCTTGCGGAGGAGGTCGACTCGTTCCCGGCGGCGCAGACGATGATACACCCGGCGTCCTCGGCGCGCTTCAGCAGACTGTTCATTCCCGGGATCAGCTGACGCTCCGCAGAGCCGGAATAGCGTCCGAGCGAGAGGTTTATGACGTCTGCGCCGAGCCTGACCGCGTCCTCGAGCGCGGCGATCAGCGCGAAATCGCTCGCCGAGCCGTTCTCGTCAAAGACCTTCATCAGAACGAGCTGACAGCGCGGCGCCATTCCCTCCATCTCGCCCGCCGGAGTGTATTCCGCTCCGATTATTCCGGCGACGTGAGTACCGTGGTCGAGCGCACCTGAGACGTCGGCGTCGCTGTCGGCGTAGTCGAAGGCAAAGGGGATCCGCTCGTTTTTATAGATATCGTCGACGGTGATCCCGTTTCGCGTCGCGTGGATGCTCCGGTTTGACAGCAGCGAGCCGATATAGTCCCGGCTGAGCTTTGGCGAGCCTGCGCTTCCGGAAAACGCGGTGTGATCGACGTCAAAGCCCGAGTCTATCACCGCTACGACGACTCCCGAGCCGTCGAGCCCGGCGGCTCTCGCGGCTTCGACGCCTACCGCCGAATTGACCGACGCGGCGTATTCGGCGCGGCTCGTCTCACAGAGCGAATAACAGCCCGAAGCCGCCGCTCCCTCGACAAAGCCGAGCGAGCCGAGCATCAGGTACTGGCTTTCGGACAGCTCGATCGAAAAGCCGTTCATCAGCGTGTCGTAGACATAATTGAGACTTGAGCCGGGAAAGCGTCCGAGCGCTTCGTCGGCACATTCCTCGGGCGAGCAGCCCTCGCAGACGCTGACTATCGCGTCTATCCGCTCCTCTGAGGCGCGCAGCGGCAGAGCCGACGCGGCGATCAGGACGGCGGTCAGCGCGCTCAGAGCGCGGGAAATATTATTATGCAGCTTTAGCATTTAAGCGGAATTTCCTTTCTTGCCATGATCAGTTATATTTAATTATACCAGATAGCGACGACGAAATCAAGACCGAAAACGGCTCAAAGCGCGCAAAACGGACGAATATTTACAAATTTTCCGATAAGCCCTTGACCTTGCGGCGGATTTCTGCTATAATGTTCCTGTCACATCAAATCAAAAGAACACGGAGAATTTCAAAAGTGGCTATTATATTTGACAGCGAAAAGAGAGTATTCAGGCTCGACACACCCTCGTCGAGCTACGCGATGGAGATAAGCCCGGCAGGCTATCTGCTCCATCTCTACTACGGCGCGAGAGTTCCGGACACCGATCTCGACTACCTGAGAAAACGTCTGACCAACGCCTCGTTCAGCGCGAGCGTCGCCGAGCCGGAGGAGCACGGAATGTCGCTCGACACTACCGGACTTGAGTATTCCTGCGCCGGGATCGGAGACTTCCGGATCTCAGCCCTCCAGATACGCGGCGAAAACGGCAACGCGGCGACCGATATCCGCTACAAGTCGCACAGGATCTACGCCGGAAAGCCGTCGCTCGAGGGACTTCCCGCAACCTATGCCAACTCTGACGATGAGGCCGACACCCTCGAGATAGTCTGCGAGGACTGCCTTACCGGAGCTGAGGTCACGCTCGTCTACACCGCTTTCACAAAGCTCGACGCGATCACCCGCAGCGTCAGAGTCGTAAACAACGGCTCAGCCGCCTTTGACATCGAGCGCATCTACTCGGCAGCTGTGGACTTCAACAGCTTCGACTTTGAGCTTCTGAGCCTCGAAGGACGCTGGGCTAAGGAGCGCACGCTGGTCAGCCGTCCGATCGAGCACGGACTCCAGGGAATCCAGTCAAAGCGCGGCTCGTCGAGCCACAACAACAATCCCTTCATCGCTCTGGCGAGAGAGGGCTATACCGAGGAATCGGGCGAGGTCTACGGCTTCTCGTTCGTCTACTCGAGCAATTTCTCGGCTGAGGTCGAGGTCGACTGCATGGACTCGACCCGCGTGCTGATGGGCATCAACCCGTCGGATTTCAAGTGGAGACTTGAGCCGGGCGAGCACTTCACCGCTCCCGAGACGGTCATGGTCTACTCCGACGGCGGAGTCGGAAAGATGAGCCGCACCTACCACAAGCTCTACCGTTACAATCTCTGCCGCGGCGAGTGGAAGACCAAGAAGCGCCCGATAATCGTCAACAACTGGGAAGCGACCTACTTTAACTTTGACGACGACAAGCTCGTCGCCATCGCCAAGGACGCCGCCGAGCTCGGAATCGAGATGCTCGTCATGGACGACGGCTGGTTCGGAGTCAGAAACACCGACAACTGCTCGCTGGGCGACTGGTATGTCAACGATAAGAAGCTGAAAGGCGGTCTTAAGCCGCTCGTCGACCGGGTGAACGCGCTCGGAGTAAAGTTCGGAATCTGGTTCGAGCCCGAGATGATCTCGCCGGACAGCGACCTCTACCGCGCGCATCCCGACTGGTGCCTGCACGTCGACGGACGCGAGAAGTCTATCGGTCGTCAGCAGTATGTGCTCGATATGTCCCGCGCCGACGTCAGGGACAACATTTTCGAGCAGATGTCGGCTATCCTCTCGAGCGCGAACATCGAGTACGTCAAGTGGGACTTCAACCGCAATCTGACCGAGGTCGGAAGCGCGCTTCTGCCGCCCGAGCGTCAGGGAGAGGTCGCGCACCGCTATATTCTCGGCGTTTACGAGCTGCTCGAGAGACTGCTTAAGGCATTTCCGAAGCTGCTGCTCGAGGGCTGCTCGGGAGGCGGAGGACGCTTTGATCCCGGTATGCTCTACTACAGTCCTCAGATCTGGACTTCCGACGACACCGACGCGCTCGAGCGTCTCGAGATTCAGTACGGCACGTCGATAGTCTATCCGACCTCTACGATGTCGGCTCACGTCTCTGCGTCTCCGAACCACCAGACCGGACGGCAGTCGAGCTTCAAGACCCGCGGAGACGTGGCGATGGCAGGCGCGTTCGGCTACGAGCTCGACCTGACCAAGCTCACCGAGGAGGAGCGCGGGCTCGTCAGAAAGCAGGTCGCGGATTACCATAAGTATTACGATCTCATCCAGAACGGCGATTACTATCGTCTCATCAATCCGACCGAGGACGCGGCTAAGATCACGTCGGCAGCGGCATGGGAGTCGGTCTCTGAGGACAAAAAGCAGGTGCTGCTGACCTATGTCGTCATGCGCACTCACGTCCACGTCAGCCGCTACATAAGGCTGCGCGGGCTCGATCCCGAGCTGACCTACACAGACACCGCGACCGGACGCAGATACTCGGGCGCGCTGCTGATGAACGCCGGACTGAACATCACCGGGGGCTGGCACGACGGCGAGAGCCGCGTCTGGCACTTTGTCGCCGAGTGAGCCTGAAAAAGCAGAATAGGACAGGACACGGTCTTGCAGGTCGAAATCGGTCTTAAGGCTTGACAAAAGCGGTATTATGTGCTATACTGTAGTCACGGACGATCGTCGATCGTCTGAATAAGTTAATGTGGAGCTTGCTGTTTGAAAAGAAACAACGCCTTGGAAATTGTAATGTGAGCGGGAGGCTCGCAAATACAATTCCGCAGAGCCTCTCGCGGCAGACGGTTATAAAATAATAGGGCTGACGAAAAGCTGTCAGCCGCTGCGAAAGGTGTTATCAAAATGAAAAACGATTTTACTATCCGTCCGGAAACCAAAAAAGACTACAGGATCACCGAAAACCTGACCCGCGAAGCCTTCTGGAACGTCTATCGTCCCGGCTGCACCGAGCATTATGTGCTGCACTGCTATCGCGGCAGAGAGGATTTTGTCCCCGAGCTCGACCTTGTTATGGAAAGGAACGGCGAGATCATCGGTCACGTCATGTATGCGAGATCCGAAATAATCGCCGACGACGGCAGGAGGATACCGATCATGACGTTCGGCCCGATCAGCATCGCGCCGGAATACAAGCGTCAGGGCTACGGAACCGCGCTTCTGCGCTATTCGATGGAGAAGGCGAGGGAGATGGGCTGCGGCGCGCTTGCGATCACCGGAAATATCGGCTTTTACGGCAAGTCGGGATTCGTCGCGGCAAAGACTGTCGGCGTTCGCTACGCTGACGATCCCGACGCGGATTATTTCCTGATCGCTGAGCTGATCCCGGGATTTCTTGACGGAGTGTCCGGAACCTACAGGGATCCGGACGGGTATTTTGTCAGCGACGCCGAGGCTGAGGAATTTGACCGCCAGTTCCCGCCGAAGCTCAGATTGAAGCTGCCCGGACAGCTTTTCTGAAAAAAACTGACGAACCCCTCGGCAGGGGAGGCAAAGCCTCCCCTGCCGAGGGGTTTTTCTGACGCTCGGATCATTTTGAGAGCTCGGCAAAGCCCTCGTTCACCGGAGTCAGCTTTCCGTTTACGGTCGATTCCACGCCGGTCAGCGCGGAGACGATATCGCGGTTGTCGGTCTCAAAGGATTTTCTGATTATTCCGTCGCGGAGCTGATCGGCAAATATCGTGTCTCCGAAGTCGAATATGCGGTTCTCGAAGATTATGTCGAGCATCTGCGCGGACTCCTCGTCGCGGGTGTATTTTACCTTGAGCGCGACGTCGTAGTAAGCCGGGATAACCTCGTTGTGCGACGCGCAGGCGAGCGCTTCGAGGATAACTCCGGTCATTTCGAGATCGGTATTCGTCTTGGGAATGCCGAACAGCTCGGCGCCCTCGATGCGCGAGTAGTATTTCTCCTGCGACTCGTCATATTTCGGATAGGGAAGGATTCCGAACTCGGTCTCGGAGTCGCGCATCATAGTTGTAATCTGGAAGCAGGAGGCGTTGGTGAACATCGCCTGTCCGTTCTTGAAGAGTTCAAGCTCGGCGTCGCTGGTGGCAGGAGCATAAGTCTCGACATTTCGGTGCCAGATATTGTCGTCCCAAGTGATATCGTAGATTTTCTGGAACACCTCGATCAGCTTTTCATTGGTTGGCGCGGTGTAGACCAGAGCGCCGTCGGCGTCCTTTGTGATAGTGACCACGCCGGAAGCTATCCAGAAGCCGGGCATGACCTGCTTTACGAGCGAGGTATAGCCGTACTGATCAAGCTCGTCCATCACTGTGTTGCCGTCGAGGTCATTGACCGCCAGCCTTGCGACCTCGGCGAATTTGTCGTAGGTCCATTTTCCCTGACGCACCATGTCGTAAAGACTGCCGACCTGATAATCCTCAGCCATCCCCTTGTTGAAAAGCAGGGCGTGCGTGAAGTCCAGCGCGGAGATGTTAAAATCTCCGACCGCGAAATAGTGCGTTCCCTGAATCTCGAGATCGCCGTAGAGCTGATCGTTCCAGTAGGGCTTGTCGAAATTAAGATGCGGGATATCCTCGACCGGGACGATCATGCCCTCGGCGGCGTAGTTGAACATATGCACGCAGCGGCCGATGAACATATCGTAGGTGTCGTCGCCCGACAGCAGGAATTTACGCGGATAATCGCTGCCCTCGACCGTATAGTCGTAATACTGCTCGTTCAGCACGAAATTGAAGCGCTCCTCAACATTCCGGTTGCGCTTGTAGACCGCGTCGTCGAGGACGTCTCCAGTCTCCTCCTTCTGATCGAGATAGGGATAGAACAGAGGAGTTGTGCGGGTCATTACGTTGAATTCATAGCCGCCGAAGTCGAAGCTTCCTAGATCGTCCTTGACCGATGTATCCTCAGCTTCGGTCGTCGAGTCGCTCGCGGCGGAAGTATCATCGGTATGATCCTTATCATTTCCGGTCTCTCCGCAGGACGCCGCGAAGGAGATCAGCAGAGCAGCCGCGATAAAAAGACTGATTTTCTGCTTTTTCATTACAAATTTTCCTTTCTGAATTTACTTTTACGCTCGAATGTGCTATAATTATATCATAGATATACGCCGATGTATATAATAATTATTTGAAATATGTGGAGTATTATTGCAAATATGTTTGAAAATAAGCTGTATCTGAACGATTTTGAGATGCAGGCCTATGAGAAAGCCATAACCTGCGAATACAAATGCACGATAGGTCATGATATGCCTTTTCTTCACTGGCACCCCCATTATGAGTTCAATCTGGTCGTCGGCGGCAAATACACCATATGCAACAATACCGAGGTCATACGGGACGATCGTCCGGCAATATTCATCCACAGTCCCTATTCGCTCCACAGCGTGAACGCCGATCACAGCCAAGTCTATATGCGGAAGATCATATATCTGCTGAAGGAGCTTGTGCAGGAATTTTATCCGACCTCGATTGCCTTTCCAGAGCTGACCGGGGCAAATCTGATGTACGCCTATCTTGACGAGGGCGAGCTTGCCGAATTCGAGATGCTGTATGAATATGTGTACAAAAGGCAGGATGACGTCACCTCCAGCGCGTTGATCACCGCGCTGATCATTCGGCGGACGACGCAGATCATCAAAGACGGCAGAGGAGCGGTCGTAAGCTGTCACTATTCCTACATACAGGACGCGCTGCAATACATATCGAACAACCTGTCCGCTCCCGTCACGATAGCCGAGCTTGCGGAAAAATATTCGGTCGGGCGCTCGAAGTTTCAGGCCGATTTCAAATCCGCGACCGGGTATCCCTATCAGAAATATCTGACTCTGCTGCGTCTGACCAAAGCGAAGAATATGCTCGACTCGGGAGCGGGAATAATAAACGCCTCGCTCGAATGTGGGTATTCGAGCGAAGCGCACTTTGTAAAGGCTTTTCGCGGATATTGGGGAATGACGCCGGGAGAGTATCTGCGCTCGGAGCGCTGTCAGTCCGACCGGGACATGAGCTGAGCTCTTTCAGCATCGCCGCAGATATTTGTCAAGCAGCTCTTTCAGCCTGCTCACCGAATCGGCGTTCGCAAGCCTGCATAGCCGCCGCTGACGATAGTAAAGCGTCCCCTCGGAGATGAAAAGCTCCATCGCCATTCGGGTGCGGTTCTCGCCGCGCATGAGCAGTTCGAGGATCTTAAAGTCGGTTTCGTCGCACTGGATAAGGCAGTTCTCGAGGGCTATGACCTCGCTCACCAGATCGTCGGAGTAGAAATCGTAGGTCTCGGAGACCGGGTTTAGTATTCCCGCATTTCCGGAGGGTAGAGCCTTTGAACCGGTGGAGCGGTCGGGATAAAAATCGGCTCTGACCCTGACCGTCGCGCAGATATCGGCTGAGCTCCGGGAGAGATAATTCCACAGCTCGGCGCACTGTCTGCCCAGCTCGCAGTAATCGAGCGAAAAGGTGGAGATCCCGGGCGAGAGCGGACTTTTGAATATCGGCGAGAGCATCGTGTCGCTGAAGCTGACCGCGTAATAGTCCTCGGGGATCCGCAGTCCCGCCTCCCGGAGTATCGCGGACGCGGCGAGCATCACCACGTCGTTTGTGAAGATTAGCGAGTCAAAGCGATCCTTTTTTGAAAGGAAGTCGCTCATGAACGCCTCGATCCCCCTGTCGTTGTAGAAAATGCTGTCGTCCGGCTCGCCGTGAGCTCTCATGCACTTCTCCTTGAGACGGTCTGCCGCTGAGTCGGGGTTCACGCCGAGCAGTGCCGGTCTCGTCTTTGCGCAGTCTGAGAAGCAGGCGAATATCCGCTCCATCGTGTCGCTGTAGTCCATGACGACGCTGCTGGTGTCGTGAGATCTGCCGCGCGGCTCAAAGTTGGCAAAGAGCATCCGTATGCCCTTGGACCGGCAGGTCTGGATAAGCCGGTCCATATGGCTGATCGACGCGCCGAGGATGGTCAGCAGTCTCGCCCCGCTTCCGAAAAGCTCCTCGGCCGTCGACGATTCAAGCTCCTCCGTTCCGATAAAGCGCAGGGAGATATTGCGTTTTTCAGCGGCTTTTCTGATGCCCTCCGCTTCCTTTTGGAACCAGAGACCGCTTGCGAACTCTTTTTCCGAGAAAAGTATCATTTCCATAATCGCCGGCTCCGTTTAATGTAGTATCAGTTACAGAACTGCGTATTTCAGTCGCCTGTCCGTAATATTTTACAACATTTTTCCGGGTTTGTCAAGCGCTCGCGAAGATCAGACCTGACAAAAATCAGCGCAGCCGTCAGGCTGCGCTGTCCTTGTTTTCAGCTTGTGATCTGCTCCATTTTGGCGATCAGCGAGTCCTTATTCGACGCGATCGCCGAAGCCCAGTTGGGATCGTTGTCGAATATGGCGCTCCGGAACATTCCGGAGGGCGTGCCGAGCAGATTTGCGTAGATCTCGCCGGGATCATAGACTATGCTGTTGATGATCAGATCGAACATCCGGCTGACGTCGTCGTCCTGGGAGTAGCGCACCTTGAGCGAGACCTCGCAGTATTCGGGAACGAGCGTCCGGTAGGATTCGCTCGACAGCGCTTCGAGCACCGCCGAAGCCGCGTCCTCATCGGCGACCGTCACGGGTATCAGCGCGTAGCAGTTGCGCTGGAGGACGTTCTGATAATTCTCCTGCGCCTCGTCCCACTTGGGATAGGGAAGAAGCCCGTAGGAGAAGCCGATCGACGGCACTATCGACGCCGCGTCGGCAATGAGTCCGAAGCTGAAAAGCGAGTTGCCCTCGACAAAATTCTTTGATGCGAAATTTCCTCCGCCGGTCGAGACCATGAAATCCGGGTTATCGGTGTTTTGCTTTGCCGGGAGAGCGTTCTCGTTGTCGTTGACAAGCGAGCAGAGCTTATCCACCGAGTCCGCTATGCGCTCGCTGTCGTAGGTGAATTTGTATCCGTCCGGGGTTTTCTCGAACATACTTCCGCCGAGCGATTTCATAAAGCCGAGGTACTTGTTGAAGTCGCCGAAGGTGATGCCGTAGCGGTCGTTGATATCGCGGGCAGTGTCGCCGTTGAGATCGGCGTAGACGTCCTTTGTGAGCTCGTCGAGCTTATCGAGCGTCCATCTGCCCGAATCGACCAGCTCATAGAGATTTTCGGTCTTTCCGAGGGTCTCATAGAGATCGGCGTTGTAATAGATGCAGAAAACGTTCTTAACGTTCGCCAGCGAGAACTGACCCGAGACAAAGTGGATGTAATCCGACGCCATGTTGTCGCGCACCGTCTGATTGTACCACGGTTTGTCGAGGTCGATGTATTTCGTGTCGGCGAGGTTGATGAAGTATTCTCCGTCGAGCATCTGCGACGTGTAGTTCATGACGTCGAACAGAATGTCAAATTCGTTGTCGCCCGCCATAATACCCGAGGTGATCCTGCTCTGGAACCCGGTCAGCTCACCCCAGTTATAGGTCTGCCAGCTGTAGGCGAGAGAGGCGTTCAGGCGCTCCTGCACATTCTGTATCGTTTTGTAGACAGCGTCGCCGAGCCGGTTTCCGGTCTCCTCCTCGCTGTACATATCGTCGATGTAGGCGTTGTTGTAGTCGCCGATCATCAGCTTGACCTCAGCTCCGCCGAGATCGAGATCGGACGGAAGCTCATCGGTGACAAAGGGCGATTCCTCGACCGGAGCGGAGGTATCGCCGCTCTGAGGAGCATTTGTCGTATCGGAGCCGGCGCCTTTTTCATTTCCGCAGGAAACGGTCAGCGAAAGCAGCATCGCTGCGAGGATAGCGAGGGATGTAGTGCTTTTTTTCATTGCTGTGATTCCTTTCGATGTTAAGGCAACACCGCACAATTCACGGCTGGCGCCTTAAGCGCGAATCTGCTTGCCCTTTTTCCGTCATACTTCACAAAAATCCTTGACAGGGGCGGTACCCTGCCGCAGTTGCAAAGCAACTGATCGGATTCTTTGTATCGTCTGACGAAA
>CACXED010000112.1 GCA_902766575.1 uncultured Ruminococcus sp.
CGTTCTCGCTTCTCTTGACGCGCTCGACCTCGTCGACCTGACGCTCGATCGGCATATTCTTGTGAATGACGCCGACGCCGCCTTCACGGGCCATAGCGATGGCGAGCCGGGACTCGGTGACGGTGTCCATAGCCGCGCTCATCAGCGGGATGTTGAGCTTGATGGACTTGGTAAGCTGAGTCTCGAGGTTGATCATGTTGGGAGTGACGTCGCTTCTCGCGGGGACGAGAAGAACGTCGTCGAAGGTGAGGGCTTCTTTGAGAAATTTCTCGGACGGGTTCGGATTCACCATAATTAGATCTCCTTTTTATTCATTATTGTTTTGCTTGAATGTAAATATTATTACTCTATTATACAACAAAAGTCCGGAATTGTCAAGACAGCAGACTTCAGCATCCTGCATACAAATAAAACGACATTTTTGGATACATTGACAATGTGCAAAAAAGCTAAGCTGTATACAAATCCTCTAATTCGGAAAAAAGAGCTTGATTATTTCGCGCTTGTATGTTATAATTGTTGCAGAAAAGCAGCTCCGGCTGCGAAAGGATGGATGAATATGATATTTGCTTGCTGCATAGGGCTCGAGTCGCCGGATCGGCTCGGGATCCTTAAAAAGCACGGCTACGCGGCTTACGAGACCGGATTTTCCGCGCTCACCAACGCGCCGGAAGAAAAGATAGCCGCCCTTGCCGATAAGGCCCGCGAGCTCGGCATGACCTGCGTTTCACACAACGGAATGTTCCCGTCGGATATGCCGCTGCTCGGCGGCAGAGAGATCTACCCGCGCGTTGAGGATTATCTCGAAAGAACCATCGAAAAGGCGAGACCGCTCGGCTCGCCGACCATCGTGCTCGGCAGCGGAAAGGCGCGCGAGATACCCGAGGGAATGTCCCGCGAGGAAGCCAAGGAGCGCTTTGAAGCGCTGCTTTGCGACGTCGTAGCGCCCTTTGCAAAACGTAACGGCGTGGTCGTGGCGATTGAGGAGCTGAGACGCGAGGAGTGCAATTTCATCAATAACTGCCGCGAGGCGATGGAGATCGTCCGCGACGTCAGCCGACCCGAGATCCAGCTGCTCGTCGACTATTATCACTCGACGCTCGGCGGAGACAAGCTGACCGACATCGTCGGCTTCGGCAGCGCGATCAGACACGTTCACATCGCAAGTCCGAAGAATCAGCGCCGCTTTCCGAACATCGACGACGTGGGCGACTGCAGGAGCTTTTTCTCGGCGCTCAGAGCGGCGGGCTACAGCGGCGCGGTTTCGCTTGAAGGCAGCGACGGAGGAAATTTTGAATCCGCAGCGGCAGAAGCCATCTCGGTCATGAAGGAAGCGCTGCTGAGATAGCTCGGATAGTTTCAAAAAAGCGGAGAACATTCGGTCCTCCGCTTTTCTTTTTCAGAGTCTCGCCGCCGCTGTCAGCTTTTTGGCAAGGCGGTCGTTGACCAGATCGTAGTTGTCGATCACCGTGACATTCATATCCGCCGCTCTCTGGCAGAAAAACGGGTCGCGATTTCTGACCTCCGCCATAGTGACGAGCACCGCCCGACCGTTCTCGCCGCCGAATCTTCCCGCAAGCGTCTTTATCTCGTTGAGCGCAACGACGCTCGGAGTCCCGGATTTGCAGGAAACGAACACCGGCACCTGCCCGCGCACGAGCATGACGTCGATCTCGTTGATTGTGTTGATTTTGGCGCTGAGGTCGCCGTCCCAGTCAACGACTACGCTGAGCTGGACGTCGTCGAACTCGCCGCTCTGCATCGCCGTGGCGTAGACGTAGAGCTCGAGACAGATGCCCGTGTCGATGAGGCAGCTGCGCATCAGCTCGCTTTTGTAGCGGAAGCTGACCCGCCCGTTCTCAAATCTGAGATCGAGGATTATTCCCGCGTTGGCAAGCTCGCACATGATCAGCGTGTCGCAGTTGACAAGCTTATCGCCCGAATAGATTACCGTCTGCGCGCTGACCTCCAGAGAATCCGAATCGGACGGGCGCTTTGACACCTGCTGCAAAAACGAGACCAGCCGGTGCCATGTATGGTGCTTTTCCTTGAATATCTCCCAGACCTTGAAGATATCCTCCGATGTCTCGCTGTCGAGCGACTCGAGGTTCAGATGCCCGTGCTCCTTGATGTCTCCTCCGGCGAGCTTCAAAAAGGCTCCGACCGAAAAGTGCGGAGAGGAGACCAGCGTCTCGGCGCAGGGGCAGTTATAGATATCCCGGTAGCGGTATTCGTACCGGTCGTAGCGCATCAGAGGAACGCCCAGCTCCTTTGCTATCATACCGACCGCCACGAGCGCTACCTCGCTTCCGCCGGTCAGGTCGATCACAAGCCCGGGGAACAGCTCGCAGATGTGCTTGAGCTCGTCGATTATCGCGTTCAGCGACAGCATATCGGTCGAGTAGAAAAAGCATTTTGTCTCGAGTCCCAGCGAGCGCAGACAGGCTATCAGACTGTTTTTGATCCGCTTTGACTTGAGCTTCCGCGTACCGATGTAGACGACGTTCTTCGGCCGGAACTCGGTGATCGCAAGGACGTTGTATATCTGTTCATCGTCGTAGATCTCGACGATGGTTTCTGGTAAATTTACTTCCGGTTCCATTTCGCATCTCCTATCTGTTAGTCCATTCTATCACAAAATATTGAACATTTCAAGCAGGGATCGGGAAAAAAACTTAAAATTCGGTTTTTCACTTGCAAAAAACCGCCGGATGGTGTATAATTATATTGTATCTATCAATTCAAGTCAGGAATAAGCTGAACAAATCGGGGTTTCGCAGAAAAAAGGCTTGAATCTATAGGCTTTTTTCTGCGAAAACAACATTAAATCAGCGTTTCATTAGCATGGCACAGACAAAGGAGAACATCATGAACCTCACCGAACGATACATAAATGCAAAACGTGCGTTGTTCGAAAAACTTTACGGCTATATGAATGAAAGGCAGCGGGAGGCCGTCTTTACAGTAAACGGACCGCTGCTTGTTCTTGCCGGAGCCGGAAGCGGCAAGACCACGGTGCTCGTCAGCCGGATCGCGCATATCCTGCGATTCGGGAACGCATATTATGACGAGACTCTGCCCGCCGGGATCACCGAGGAGGACGTCAGCCGTCTCGAATCGGCGATCGGGCTGGAGGGAGACGAGATCGCCTGCGTTCTATCCGAATATTTTCACGGCGACTGTCCTCCGTGGGCTGTGATGGCGATAACCTTTACCAACAAGGCGGCAAAGGAGATGAAGGAGCGCATCGCGAAAACTCTCGGTGACGACGGCACATCGTCCGAGATCTGGGCGGGGACCTTCCATTCCACCTGCGTCAGGATCCTCCGGCGCTGGGGAAAGGAGATTGGCTATGCGTCCGACTTTTCGATCTACGACACCGACGATCAGAAAAAGCTCGTCACCGCCGTTCAGAAGGAGCTCGACCTTGACGACAAGATGTTCCCGGTGAGAGGAACCATGTCGGTGATCTCCCGCGCAAAGGACAGGCTCATCGCTCCGGACGAGTTTGCGGCTGAGGCGGGCTCGGATTTCAGGCTCGCAAAGATCGCGCAGGTCTACAAGATATATCAGGCGAGACTGCGCGAGGCTTCGGCGCTCGACTTTGACGATCTGATCATGCAGACGGTGATACTGCTGAATACCTGTCAAGAAGCGCGCGAGTATTATCAGAACCGCTTCAGATACGTCCTTGTCGACGAGTATCAGGACACCAACCGGGCTCAGTTCGAGCTCACCCGGCTTCTGACCGGAAAGCGGCGCAATCTGATGGTCGTCGGCGACGACGATCAGTCTATCTACCGTTTCCGCGGCGCGACTATCGAGAACATCCTCGACTTTGACAAGGTCTATCCCGACGCCAAGGTCATAAAGCTCGAGCAGAACTACCGCTCAACCGGCAACATCCTCAAGGCGGCGAACTCGGTGATCGCCAACAACAAGGGCAGAAAGGGCAAAACCCTCTGGTGCGACAAGCCCGAGGGCGACAAGATCCGCATCAAAAAGCTCCAGAACCAGAACGAGGAAGCCAAATATATAATCAATAAGATCATCGACGGCGTTACCCGCGAAAAGCGGAAATATTCGGATTTCGCCGTGCTCTACCGCATGAACGCCCAGTCGAACTCGCTTGAGAACTACATGGCGAAGTCGGGAATACCCTACCGTATGCTCGGCGGCGTACGCTTCTACGAGCGCATGGAGATCAAGGACATCATCGCCTACCTCTGCGTGCTCGTCAATCCGAGCGACAGCGTCAGGCTCCGCAGGATAATCAATCAGCCCAAGCGCAAGATCGGCGAGACCACTATCGACGCGGTCTTTCAGCTCGCCGCGGAGGAGGGCAAGACTCCGTTCGAGATCATGGAGAACGCCGAGAGCTATGTCGCGATTCAGAAATCCGCGGCCCGGCTCGGCGACTTCGTGCAGATGATACGCGAGCTCAGATCCGCGTCAGACACTCAGCCGACCTCCGAGCTGATCAAGCTGATACTCGAAAAGACCGGCTACGCGGAGATGCTCAAGAACTCCGGGCTTGACGGGCTCGAGCGCATCGCCAACGTCGGAGAGCTGATCTCCAACGCCGTCGCCTACGAGTCCGACAATCCCGAGCCGACGCTTACCGGATTTTTGGAGGACGTGGCGCTCGTCAGCGACGTCGACAGCTACGACGATACCGCCGACGCCGTTGTCATGATGACTATCCACAGCGCAAAGGGACTCGAGTTCCCGGTCGTGTTCCTGCCGGGCTTTGAGGACGGCATCTTCCCGAGCATCCAGTCGGCGAACAACGAGGAGGATCTCGAGGAGGAGCGCAGGCTCGCCTATGTCGCCATCACCAGAGCAAGGGAGAAGCTGTTCTGCGTCCATGTCCGGGAGCGGCTGATCTTCGGAAAGACGCAGTTCAATCCGCGTTCGCGCTTCCTTGACGAGATACCCGAGGAGATCGTCGACCTCGGCTATATGCCGAGACCCGAGCCGGGAGCCGCAGCAAAGGCTCGCAGACCGGTGATCTCCAAGGAGCTGACCCGTCCCGCTTCGATAGCCGCCGACGTCGGAAAATCGTCGAGCGACGAGGTCTTTGCGGTCGGAGACAGGGTGAGGCACATCACCTTCGGAGAGGGCGAGATCGTCTCGGTCAGCCCGATGGGCTCGGACTGGATGTACGAGATAGTCTTTGAAAGCGTCGGAACCAAAAAGCTGATGGCGACCTACGCCAAGCTGAAGAAAATCAACTGAGATATTGAAATATTTCGGAAGGGAAGTATTGATCATGCTCCGCGATGTATTTTTAGAAAACCGCACCTGCCGCACCTTTGACGAGTCCCGCAAAGTGACCCGCGAGGAGCTCCTCGAAATGGTGGAGCTCGCGCGTCTTTCGCCGTCGACCGCGAACGTACAGCCGCTCTGCTACAAGCTCGTGACCGGCGAGGATGTGAAGAAGATCCAGCCGCTGACAAAATGGGGAGGAGCGCTCCCCGAGCTTCATCTCCCGCCGGAGGGACACAGACCGACCGCCTTCATCATCATCTGCCAGGACGCCAAGAAGTTCGGCGATCCGGCGAAATTCCAGCGGGACGTCGGGATCTGCGCGCTCGCGATCTCACTCGGAGCGAACGAAAAAGGGCTCGCCTGCTGTCTGATCGGAGCTTTTGACAAGGCAAAGCTCCAGGAAGCGGCGGGACTGCCCGAGGGCGTGGAGCCTCAGCTCGTGATCGGCATCGGAAAGCCGGACGAGGAGCGCCGCGTTACCGAGGTCAGGGACGGCTCTACGAAATATTACCGTGAAAACGGCGTGCATCTCGTTCCCAAGCGCGGAATGGACGATATAATAATCTGATAAAAACGCCCGAGGGAAGCAGAGCTTCTTCGGGCGTCTTTGATTGACAGCGCTTTCTGCAAAAGCGCATGGATCGTCGTGAGCATGAATCGAACGGCATGGAGACAGCAGTAAATCGAATTGAAATGCTACGCTCAGGCGCGGCTCACTCAAAGTCGAACTCGTTGTCGTCCGGCGGACGGAGCGCGAGATTTATGATCCTGCGGTCGTTTTTCATCGCGTAATCGACCGTGTAGGCGGTTCCGCCGTCGGTCTCCTCGAGCCAGCAGATGCAATAGCCGCTCCGGTCGACCATATAGCGATTCCTGCGGTGCATACAGCCGGAGTAGAAATGCTCGGACAGACATACCGAATCGTCAGCCTGATCGAGCAGATAACGGTATCTCTCCCGGTCGGCGCGGCTGAAGGAGCAGTCCTGATCATGGCAGGGAATGACAATATAGAGCTTGACCGACGGATTTCCGCGTCTGACGTCGATCACCGCCTGCTCGGCGAGCATATCGAAGCCGATCGCGCCTCCGGCATAAAAGGTCGTGATCCCATGGCTGACCAGCCAGCGTATCTCAAGGTCGAGCGCCTTTTTGATCGCGCCGATCTTTTTCTCCTCAAGTATCCTGTGTCCCGTAAAGCAGCAGGATCGTTCTATATCGTAAAACAAGTCGGTTCCTCCCATGCGGTTTATGTAACTATTATATCACATTTTTTCGGGTTTGTAAAGTGATTTCCGGCGATACTGACGTCATTTGGGAAAAAATATAGCGCCGGAGCGGCTGAATTCGGTCGTGAACAGCGGAGCGGAGCATTTTTTTGAAATTTCGGCAAGAAAAAATTCAAAACCCCCTTGACAAACGCGATCTGATATGGTATAATATTTAACGTTGAGAGCAAAAGCGCTCAACGACATAAGCAGGTATGGCGGAACTGGCAGACGCGCTAGATTCAGGTTCTAGTGAGGGCAACTTCATGCAGGTTCAATTCCTGTTACCTGCACCAAAGAAAGAATCCGATTTGCCAATGGCAATCGGATTTTTTCGATTTTATAAATTGTTCGAAAGAGGGAATCTAAAATAAATGTGTACCGCGGCGACTTATAAAACGAAGGATTTTTACTTCGGAAGAACGCTCGACTACGAATTTTCCTACGGGGACGAGGTTACTGTCACTCCGAGAAATTATAAATTCAGCTTCAGAAACGCCGGAGAGGTCGCGAGCCATTACGCGCTGATCGGAATGGCGTATGTCGCGAACGGCTGTCCGCTTTACTACGACGCTGTCAACGAGAAAGGGCTCGGCATGGCGGGACTGAACTTCGTCGGCAACGCGCACTACAACAAGCCGGTCGAAGGCAAGGACAATATCGCTCAGTTCGAGTTCATCCCGTGGATTCTTTCAAAATGCGCGAACCTCAGCGAGGCTAAGGCGCTCCTCGAGAATATCAACATCACCGACACGCAGTTCAGCGACAGCCTGCCCGCCGCTCAGCTCCACTGGATCATCGCCGACCGCACAGGAGCGATCACCGTCGAGTCGATGCGGGACGGACTGCACATCTACGACAACCCGGTCGGAGTGCTGACCAACAACCCGCCGTTTGACGAGCAGCTTTTCAATCTCAACAATTATATGCACCTCTCGCCGAAAAGCCCGAAGAACAGCTTCTCTGAAAGGCTCGAGCTCAAGACCTACAGCCGGGGAATGGGAGCGCTCGGACTTCCGGGCGATCTTTCGTCGCAGTCGCGCTTTGTCCGCGTCGCGTTCACGAAAATGAATTCGCTCTCCGGAGACTCCGAACCTGAGAGCGTCAGCCAGTTCTTCCACATCCTGAACTCGGTCGATCAGCAGCGCGGCTGCTGTGAGCTCGACGACGGAAAGTTTGAAATCACGCTCTATACCTCCTGCGCCAACACCGACCGCGGTATCTACTACTACACGACCTACGAAAACCACCAGATAACCGCGGTCGATATGCACCGCGAAAACCTCGACGGAGACAGGCTCGCGCGCTACCCGCTGATAACCGGCGAGCAGATCAGACAGCAGAACTGAAATCAAAGACATTCGAAAGGAATAATCAAATGAAAATCACACCGGTCAAAGGCACGTCGGACTTTCTTCCATCGGAGGTGCTCATCCGCGACTATCTCCAGAACACGATAATCGAGACCTACAGAAGCTGCGGCTTTGAGCGCATCTCGACGCCGATAATCGAGGACATCGAGAACCTCGACAAGTCGGACGGCGGCGAGAATCTCAATCTCATCTTCAAGATCATGAAACGCGGCGAAAAGTTAGACGAAGCTATCGCCTCCGGCGATCCGAAGGAGATAGCAGACATGGGACTGCGCTACGACCTGACCCTGCCGCTGACAAGATACTACGCCAACAACCGCGCCAAGCTGCCTAACCCCTTCAAGGTCATTCAGGTTGACCGCGTCTACCGCGCCGAGCGTCCGCAGAAGGGAAGAATGCGCGAGTTCGTTCAGTGCGACATCGACGTCATCGGCAGCAGCTCGTGGACGTCCGAGGTCGAGCTTATCACAACGACCGCAAAGGCGCTGCACAATGTCGGCTTCAATAATTTCAACATCAGGATCAACGATCGCAGACTGCTGAAGGCGATAATCATGAGCGCCGGATTTATCGAGAGCGACTGCGACTCGGTCTGCATCTCGCTGGACAAGCTCGACAAGATAGCAGCCGACGGAGTACGCGCCGAGCTCATCGAAAAGGGCTTTGCCGAGGACAAGGTCGCAAAGCTGATGGAGGCTCTCGCCGCCGAGCCGTTCACACTGGACGACGCCGAGCGCATCTGCGGCAGTCTCGACTGCATAACCAATCTCCGCAAAATCATGGACACAGCGAACTCGCTCGCCGACGGCTACAGCGTTATCTACGACATGACGCTCGTGCGCGGTCAGGGCTATTATACCGGAACGGTTTTTGAGATCACGAGCCCGGAGTTCCGCGGAGCTATCGGCGGAGGCGGTCGCTACGACAATCTGATCGGAAAATTCCTCGGCGAGTCGATACCGGCGGTGGGCTTCTCGATCGGCTTTGAGCGGATAGCGTCGATACTGCTCGACAGCGAATATAAAATCCCGACGAGCAAAAAGAAGCTGGCTGTCGTTTACACCGAGGAGAGCTTTGCCGACGCTCTGAAGCGCGCGGACGGACTGCGCTCCGAGTACGACGTCGCGATGTATGAAGCGCCGAAGAAGCTCGGAAAGCTCTTGGCAAAGCTCGAGGAGAGCGGCTTTGCCGGAGCGGCGATCATGGGTCAGGACGAGATCAAATTCTTCGGCTGAAAACTCTTATCTTTACGCGGCTGACGGCTCCAGAGCCGTCAGCTGTGTTGACCGGAGTGCGGTTAGCGATAATTTTCTCCAAAAAAACTCAAAAAATTTCAAAAACCCCCTTGACAAACCGATACAGATATGATATAATATTATATGTCCTGAGGAACACAGGAAAAACAGAATATGCGAGAGTGGCGGAATTGGCAGACGCGCACGTTTGAGGTGCGTGTGGTTTCACCATACGGGTTCAAGTCCCGTCTCTCGCACCAGAGCTCCGAACCGGTCAGACCGGCTCGGAGCTTTTTTTGCGAAATAAAACGCTCCGGAAAGCGGCCTTTGCGGTTGGCTTTCAAGAGCGTTCAGCGCGTTCAGATTGTTTTTGTCAGTCGGCGAGCGCGTCGATGGACTTCTGAATCTCGTCCGCCATCTGATTCTTAAGCGTCTCGGTCGACGAAACGAGCGTGTCGGTGAGATTGAAGAACTCATTCATCATGTACTGTCTGCGCGCCGCGGTCCAGACGAGAACTCCGGTATCATAGGTCGCCGAATCGAAGATTATGTCGATGATCTTCGAGGACTCGTCGTCGCGGGCGTATTTGGTCTGGAGCACGGTCTCCTTGTAGAGCGGCAGCAGGTTCTGACGCGAATCGAACGAGAGCGCTTCAAGAATCATCGAAACATTCTCGAGATCTTCCTCGTCCAGCGTCTTGGGAACGACGGTGACGACGCCTCCGGCGACGACGCAGTGATAGTCGTCCTGCTTCTCATCGTATTTCGGAGCGGGGAGCATACCCATATCGAACTCAAGACTGCGATAGGAGTCGGTCTGCCAGATCGAAGCCGCCTGGAAAAGCGAGCGGCTCTCCTTGAAGTTGGTATCCTGCATTCCGCCATAGGCGTCGGGAGCGTTGTAATACCAGTTTTCAGAGCCCTTGAATCGGTCGATAATGCCCTGCATCTTTTCAAGCGCCGACTCGTTGCCGGGAATTGCGAAGTAGGGATTTCCGTCCTTGTCAGTCTCAACATACTTGATTCCGGCTCCGGCAATAAGCATACTCATACCGACCTTTGAGCAGGCAGCGTAGCCGTAGCGGTCGTTATTATCGTCCATCTTGGAGTCGCCGTTGAGATCCTGAGCGTACTGCTTGGCTGTGGTTATCATCGCGTCGATAGTCCAGCTGCCGTCCATGACCATGTCGTAGATAGATTTTTCCTGATCTATTTCGCTGTAGATGTCCTTGTTGAAGTAGATCATGTACGCCTTGGAGTATTCGGAGAGATTGAAGTCGCCCATCGCCGCGTACTGCTTGCCGTTGACGACGAAGCACTCGTTCGCCGACTGATTCCACCACTCCGCGTCGAGGTTGACATACGGCAGCTTATCCCATGTCGTGACAGCGCCCGCAGAGTTAGCAGTATTGACAAGCTCATCGAAAATCTGAGCTATTTTGTATTCGTTTTCTCCGGCGAGCACCGAATTGACTAAGATCTCAACGCCAACGGTATCGTGAAGCGACTCCGAAATCACGCAGTTAAAGCGATCCTCGATCCGGCGGTTCCGGTCGTACATCTCGTCGTAGACGATATCTCCGGTGGTCTCCTCCACATCGACATAGGTCAGCGCCCATGCGAACGCAGTGTGGTCGGGCATATAGATAACAAATTCATAGCCGCCCATGTCCTTTTCCGGAAGTCCGTCGGTCAGGGGTTCGGTTTCGGGAGCGGTGGTTCCGACGGTATCCGCCGGAGTGGTCTGCCCGCCGTTGTCAGAGGTCGAGCCGCAGGCTGTGATCCCGGCGAGCATTGATGCGAGTAACAATAGAGTGATTGCGCGTTTCATATCGTTTGCCTC
>CACXED010000113.1 GCA_902766575.1 uncultured Ruminococcus sp.
AATTCCGAGCAGAGCCACTCCCGCCCAGCTGAATATCGTCGCGCGCCAGTCGAACAGGTCGGCGAGCCTTGCTATCCCGTAGGTGAAAAGCGCGCTTCCGATATATGTACAGCTGTTCAGCAGCCCCGACACAAAGGAGACGTTCCCGTACTTTCCGTAAGCCGCCGCGACCATGCAGGTCATGATCAGATTCACCCCGTGCATGGCTCCGGTGATCAGCACGACGAGCAGCGACGACAGCGCGACGTTCGCCCCGCAAAACAGTCCGAGCAGCACCGCGCAGATAAATCCGACTCCGAATATCACCGTCGAGCAGGTCATCTCGTTTCTGAACCATTTTCTGTAAACGACCGAGGCGACCTGTATGCTGATTATACTGAAAATCGGCAGTCCGACGCTCGTCAGTATCGAGCTCGAGGTGTCAAGCCCGAAGGTGTCGTGCAGATAGGACGGCATCCAGGTCTCGACTCCGTCCCGGAGCATCCCCTGAAATACTATCGCGAGCATTATCAGCAGAAGCGGCGAGACTGCGAAAAGATTGACCTTTGGCTTTTTCCGCGGCTCTGCGTCGGCAGGCTTCGGAGCGTCGCTGATTTCGGCGGGAGAGCTCTCGGCTCCGGCAAAGCGCTCGACCCTCGACATCCCGAGCATCCAGAGAGCGGTCATTGCGATCCCGCAGACCGCCGAGAATACGAACACCGTCCTCCACGACGCGAACAGCTTTATAAACAGCGACGAGACGAGATAGACCGCAATAGTTCCGATCGAGCCGCCCCAAGTTATCCGGACGCAGGCGTTCTGATAGTCCTCATAGGTCAGATAGTCGCTGGTAATCCTGACCATCGGCGGCCAGAGCATCGCCTGCGCAAAGCCGTTCAGTCCCCAGACGACCGTCAGCAGAGCCGTATTCGAGCCGACGGCTATCGCCGCCAAGTTCAGAACAGAGGTCGCCGCAAGCCCGGCGAAAATCACATACTTAGGCTTGACCCGGTCTCCGAGCCAGCCCGAGAAAAGCTGTCCGACTCCGTAGCAGATGAACAGCGCGACGGTGACTACCGACGCTGACGACTTTGTGACTCCCTCCGCTACGACGTACTCGGAGATGACCGCTCCGAAGTTCTTTCTCGTCAGATAGCTGACCAGATAGACCGCGGCGCAGAGATAGGTCAGCGCGGCGATGTAACGCTTGTTTTTGAGTTTCATTGAAGTATATCCTCCATAGGCGGCAATAATCAAATCGAGATACATTATAGCACAGCGGCGGCGCAAAATCAAGAAAAAGTCCGAAAATCGCCGAGATTTATTAAAAGCTCACATTTTCGGTTGACATCGCGGCGCGAATGTGATATAATTTATTTTGAATAATTTTCTCGGAGAACACAATGGATCCTGCAAATCGCGTAATGATCGCCATGAGCGGCGGAGTGGACAGCTCTGTGGCGGCTTATCTTATAAAATCGGGCGGAGCCGACTGCATCGGCGCGACGCTCAAGCTCTTTTCAAACGGGGACATACAGCTCGACCGGACAAAGACCTGCTGCTCGCTCTCGGACGTCGAGGACGCTCGCAGCGTCGCGAACCGGCTCGATATTCCCTACTACGTTTTCAACTTCAGCGACAATTTCAAGGAGAAGGTCATCGGGCGATTCATCGAGACCTACCAAAGCGGCGGAACTCCAAATCCCTGCATCGACTGCAACCGATTCATAAAGTTCGATCAGCTCTTAACGCGCGCAGAGCTGATGGAATGTGATCACATCGCGACCGGACACTACGCCAAGGTCGAGCTTGACAGAGGTTCTGGACGCTATCTGCTAAGAAGGGCGAGGGACACGCACAAAGATCAGACCTACGTGCTCTGGGCGCTGACAGGCGAGCAGCTCGCGCACACCTACTTCCCGCTCGGAGACCTCACCAAGCCCGAGGTGCGCGAGATTGCCGAGGCGCAGGGCTTCCTCAACGCCGAAAAGCCCGACAGTCAGGACATCTGCTTTGTCCCCGACGGCAACTACGCGCGCTTCATCGAGAGCTACACCGGCAAAAGCTCGCAGCCCGGCGATTTTCTGTCGGACGGAAAGGTCGTCGGTCAGCACAAGGGCATAATTCACTACACGCTCGGTCAGCGGAAGAAGCT
>CACXED010000114.1 GCA_902766575.1 uncultured Ruminococcus sp.
ACCGCAGTTCTCACGCCGCAGGAGATTCAGTCGCTGTTCAAAATTCTCCGCGGCATGAAGGAACAGGGCTGCTCGGTTATCATCATCACGCACAAGCTCGCCGAGGTTCGCGAGATCAGCGACCGCTGCACCATCCTCCGCAAGGGACACTCGATCAAGACGCTCAACACCGCCGACGCCGACGCGCGCGAGCTCACCGAGCTGATGGTCGGACGTCCGATCTCGCTCGATATCGAGCGCTCCGAATCTCCGGAATCGGCTAAGCGTCCGATCCTCGAGGTCAAAGATCTCACCGTCATGAACGGCGAGCATCTCAAGGCGCTCGACAAGGTCTCGTTCGAGCTGTCGGGCGGCGAGATACTCGGCGTCGCCGGAATCGCCGGCTCTGGTCAGAAGGAGCTCTGCGAGACGATAGCCGGGCTTGATAAGGTCGCGGGCGGAGATATCATCTTCAAGGGCGACTCGATTGTAAAGCTCACGCCGCGCGATATCATCCGGCGCGGAATCACGATGTCCTTTGTCCCCGAGGATCGGCTCGGAATGGGGCTTGTCGGCTCGATGTCGATAATCGACAACGTGCTTCTCAAATCCTACCAGAATATGCCGGGATTCTTCATGAACCGCACCGAGGGGCGCAAAATCGCCGACGATATCATCGAGCGCTTTGAGATCTCCACTCCGTCGCCCTATCACGCGGTAAAGAAGCTCTCGGGCGGAAATATTCAAAAAGTGCTGATCGGACGCGAGGTCAATCTCAATCCCGATCTGCTGATCACAGCCTACCCGGTGCGCGGACTCGATATCGGCGCGTCCTACAACATCTACGACGTTCTCAACGAGCAGAAGAAAAAAGGCGTCGGGATACTCTTTATCGGCGAGGATCTCGACGTACTGCTCGGGCTTGCGGACAGGATCATGGTCCTGCACGAGGGAAAAATCATGGGCATTCTCGACGCCAAAACTGCCACCAAGGAGCAGCTCGGACTTCTGATGCTCGGTCACACGGAGGAACAGGATGCTTAAAATTCAGAAAAAAATGGGAATGACCTCGAAGCAGGAGATACTGCTCGAGGTCGGAACGGTCGTTCTAGCGCTGATCTCTGCGGGAGTGATCATGGCTTGTCTCGGCTACAATCCGTTTGCGATGTACGCAAAGCTCCTGAAAGGCGCGCTCGGATCAAAGTACAATCTTACCTCGACGATCGCCAAGTGCATACCGCTGCTGATCCTGTCGCTCGGAGTTTCGGTGGCGTTCAGAATGAAGTTCTGGAACATAGGCGCGGAGGGTCAGTTCTACATGGGCGCGTTCGGCGCGACGTGGATTTGGCTCAAATGCCCAAATCTGCCTGCGTTCGTCATGATCCCGCTGATGATGCTCGCCGCCGTGATCTGCGGAGGTCTCTGGGCGCTGATACCGGCGCTTCTGAAGCACAAGCTCGACACGAGCGAGACGTTAGTCACTCTTATGATGAACTATATCGCCGTCAAGTGGGTTACTTACCTCCAGTACGGCCCGTGGAAGGATCCCGCCGAGAAAAATATGCCGAAGATTTTCAAATTCACCGAGAACGCTACTCTGCCCAAGGTGTTCGGGGTTCATATCGGCTGGATTATCGCGCTGATTCTCGTCGCCGCGGTATATATCATGATGAAATACACAAAGTTCGGCTTTGAGGTCTCGGTGCTCGGAGAGAACGCCCAGACCGCGCGCTATGCCGGAATGAATGTCGTCCGGACGCTGATTATCGCCGTGCTTATCTCCGGCGGTATCTGCGGACTTGCCGGTATGATTCAGGCGACCGGAAACGAGGGACGGCTGGCGAACGATATCTCGGCGGGGCTCGGCTTCACCGCGATAATCACCGCGTGGCTCGCGAAGCTCTCAGCGCCGATGATACTCGTCACATCGTTCCTGTTCGCGATACTGCTTCAGGGCGGCTCGTATCTTCAGGTCGCGATGCAGATACCCGCGTCGGTGGCTGAGGTCATTCAGGGTATAATCCTCTTTTTCGTCCTCGCCAGCGAATTTTTCACAAACTATAAAATCGTCTATGTCAGGAAAGGAGAAACGAAATAATGGAATGGCTCAATCAGCTCTCGCTGTTTCTCCAGACGACAGTCCAGATGGGAACGCCGATACTGCTCGGAACGCTCGGCGGAATTATGAACGAGAAGGTCGGACACACCAACCTCGGCGTCGAGGGAATGATGCTGATGGGCGCCTGCATGGGCTTCAGAGCGGGCGTCAGGACCGGAAACCCGGCGCTCGCGATGCTCGCCGCCGGACTTGCCGGAGCCCTCTGCGCGCTGATCTACGCCGTCGTCACCGTGACCTTCATGGGAAATCACGTCGTCACCGGACTTGTGCTGACGATATTCGGCACAGGACTTTCGAGCTTTATCGGTCAGGATATGACCCTGCTAAA
>CACXED010000115.1 GCA_902766575.1 uncultured Ruminococcus sp.
AGAAGCACGGCGTTTCCGAGTATTCGGCTGGCGAGCAGTGAGCCCTGCCCTCCCACGCCGACTATCATAATATTTTTTGTTGACATTGATACTCTCCTGTTTATATTCTGACATAAGGTACGTTTTACTCAATACCTATGTATACCGGTATACCCAAAATATAGGCGTTATACGCGACAACGGCAGACCTTGGCAAGTCAGGCGACAGCCTGACCTTGACTCTGAACGCGCAGCCGAAGCCGTAGTACATTCCGCTGCCGCCGTCGTCAGCCGTGTTCCACGGTATAGCCATCGCCGGCTTCATTCCGTTAGACAGATACGCGACGTTTACTCCGAAGCTGAGGAGGAGGAGCGCAGCCGCGATTGCCGCAGCGATAATGATTACCCGTACCTTTTTCATTACGCCTTACCGCCGATAGCTCCGAGCCTGCACATCTGCGTGCAGAGACCGCAGCCGTTGCAGAGGGTCGGGTCGATAGCCGCCTTGCCGTTCGTGACCGAGATGCAGGGACAGCCGATCTTCATGCAGGCTTTGCAGCCGACGCACTTATCGCTGTCGACGACGAGCGGCGGGTTGTGCTTGACATACTTGAGCAGCGCGCAGGGTCTGCGGCAGATTATCACCGACGGGCAGTCGGAGGCTAACTCCTCCCGGAGCGCCTTTTCGGTTTCGGCGAGGTTGTTCGGGTCTACTATGCGGATATGCTCCTCGGGGACGCCGACAGCCTTTGCGATGTTCTCGATGAGTATACCGTGAACCGCTTCTCCCTTGAGCGTGTAGCCGGTGCAGGGGTTCTGCTGATGTCCGGTCATGCCGGTGATGCTGTTGTCGACGACAACGACGGTCGAGAAGCCCTTGTTGTAGACGATATCGACCAGTCCGGTGATTCCCGAGTGCATGAAGGTCGAGTCGCCGATGACGGCTACCGTCCTGTTCTCCTCGTGGCGTATCTTATTGAAGCCGTGCAGAGCCGAGATCGACGCGCCCATGCAGAGCGTCGTGTCCATTCCGCCGAGCGGCTTTGCGGCTCCGAGCGTGTAGCAGCCGATATCGCCGCTGACGTAGAGCTTCAGCTTGTTGAACAGGTAGAAAACTCCGCGGTGCGGGCAGCCCGGGCAGAGCACCGGCGGACGGACGGGTATCTTCTCGTCGAGCGAGCAGCACTCGGGCTCTTTGCCGAGCAGCAGCTTGTTTAGAAGCTCCTGCGAGTACTCGCCGCAGAGCGGGAGGACATCCTTGCCGTGGACGTTGAGTCCGAGTCCGCGGCAGAAGCTCTCGATGACCGGGTCGAGCTCCTCGATGACGTAAACCGTCTCGTACTTCGACGCGAAGTCGGTGATCAGCTTTGCCGGAAGCGGGTTCACGAGTCCGAGCTTGAGATAGGACGCACTCTCGCCAAAGCTCTCGAGCGCGTAGTTGTAGGACGGCCCGGAGGTGATTATACCGATCTTCGCGCCGGGATTTTCGACGACCTTATTGAACGGGCAGTCCTCGGCGAACTCGCGCAGAGCCTCGAGACGCTTCTCGACCTCGATATGGCGCGGACGGGCGTTAGAGGGCATCATGACGTGCTTTCCGGCGTTCTTTTCGTAGGGCTTGACCGGGAGCTCGACACGCTCGGAGGTCTCGACAATCGACTGCGAGTGGGAGACGCGGGTGTTGAGCCGGAGAATGAGCGGAGTGTCGAACTTCTCCGAAAGCTCGTAAGCGAGCTTTGTGAAGCCGAGACATTCGCCCGAATCGGAGGGCTCGACCATCGGGAGCTTCGCGGCTATCGCGTAGTGACGCGAGTCCTGCTCGTTCTGGGACGAGTGCATACCCGGGTCGTCGGCGACTCCGATGACCATTCCGCCGTTGACTCCGGTGTAGGAGGTGATGAACAGCGGGTCGGCGGCGACGTTAAGTCCGACGTGCTTCATTCCGCAGAAGGAGCGCCCGCCTCCGAGTGACGCTCCGAGCGCGACCTCGAGCGCGACCTTTTCGTTGGGAGCCCACTCGGCGTAGATCTCGTCGTATTTAGCGGCGGCTTCCGTGACCTCGGTGCTCGGAGTGCCGGGATAGCTCGAGACGAGCTTCACTCCTGCCTCGTAGAGACCGCGCGCGACGGCCTCGTTGCCTAACATTATTTTCTTCATATGTAAAATTCCTCTTGAAATTATTTCTTCCGGTTGTCGATGACACGCTTGGCCTTGCCGACGAAGCGCTCGAGCGACCTCGGCTCAACGAGATTGATCTTGGCGTCGAGTCCGAGCACGGTCTGGAGCTTGTGGCGCACCTTGTTCTGGAGATTTTCAAGCTCGGAGTACTTTTCGAGCATACGTCCGTCCGAGACCTCGATGTTGATCTCGAAGGTGTCCATATAGTTCTTCTGACCGAGCACGATCTGATACTGCGGGCCGACCTCGGGAATGCTGACGAGCACCGACTCGATCTGCGTCGGGAATACGTTGACGCCCTTGATCTTGAGCATATCGTCGGTGCGTCCGAGCGGCTTGTCCATGCGGACATGAGTGCGTCCGCACTCGCACTTCTCGTAGTTCAGGCGGGTGATATCCTTGGTGCGGTAGCGGAGCAGCGGGATGCCCTCCTTGGTGAGGGTCGTGACGACGAGCTCGCCCTCCTCGCCGGGAGCCTTGACCGCGCCGGTATTGCTGTCGATTATTTCGGGCAGGAAGTGATCCTCGGCGAAGTGCATACCGCGGCGGAAGCGGCACTCGCCCGAGACGCCGGGTCCCATAAGCTCGCTCATGCCGTAGTTGTCGGTAGCGAACAGATTCCAGGCCTCCTCGACCTTTGTACGCATCTCGTTCGAGCAGCCCTCCGAGCCGAACAGTCCGAGCCGAACCTTAAGATCGCGGCAGTCGATCCCGAGATCGCGGGCGGTCTCGGCTATGTAGAGCGCGTAGGACGGTGTCGACACGAGCGCGGTCGTTCCGAAGTCGCGCATGAGCTTTAACTGCTTCTCGGTGTTGCCGGTGGAGGTCGGAACGACTGTCGCGCCGATGTTCTCAAGTCCGTAGTGGAGTCCGAGCGCTCCGGTGAAAAGTCCGTAGCCGAAAGCGATCTGAACTATATCGTCGCTTGTAGCTCCCGCAGCGACGACGAGACGCGAAACGCAGTCGGTCCAGGTCTGGAGGTCCTTTTTCGTGTAGCCGACGACGGTGGGGTTTCCGGTCGTACCCGAGGAGGCGTGGATACGGACGATCTCCTTCTGCGGAACCGCGAAAAGTCCGAAGGGATAGGTGTCGCGGATGTCAGCCTTGGTCGTGAACGGGATATACTGAATATCCGAGAGAGCCTTGATCTTCTCAGGCTTTACTCCCGCGTCGTCGAGGCGCTTTCTGTAGAACGGTACGCGCTCGTAGACATAGGCTACGATATTTTTGAGTCTTTCGAGCTGAAGCCTTTCGAGGTCAGCTCTGTCCATTGTTTCGATTTCTTCCTGCCAGAACATTTTTTAGCCTTTCTGTTCCCGCCCGCGATGCTGTCAATGCTTTCGATGCTAACGATGTTACCGCCGGACGTTTTTAATGATTTATCAATTTATTATAATATAAAAATGGCGCAATGTCAATACCGTTTTCGCCGAAATCGACAAATTTTTGATTTTTTTCGGCTTATCGGACGCGGAATCTGCCGTTTGCGTCAGCTCTCGTACTCAAACAGGCGGTAGAGCTTTTTCGCCGCTTTTCCGGCGAACACGAGCCTGAAGAATTTCCGGTCGAAGCCCTTAAGCTCGTCTATCAGCTCGGGCGGCGTCAGCTCGCGCTCGCGGACAAAGCGAAGCTCATCGACCTCGAGCCATTTCGGGTCGTCGACGCCATAGAGCGTGGTCACGCCGACCTCGTTTATCGGGTTTTTGTACTTTGAAGCCTTCGCCGCAAAAACCGTGTAGCAGTCGATGAGCGCCGCTGCCGACCCGGAGTATCCGGCTGTCGAGTCCGCAGCCGACGCCGAGCACGACCGCGTCTGGATACCTTTCAAGCTCCGAGGAGAGCCAGTAGTCAAAAACCGCGCTTCGCATACCCATATAATAGCAGAGCCACTTCGACTTCGCCTTGCCGTGAAGCTCAAAGCCCTCGCTGTCCCAGATTTTCTCCGCCGCCGGGTCGGAGAGCAGGATTCCCTGCCGGCTGACCCGAGCCTTGCCGTAGAGCGGGATATACAGCGTTCTGTTGACACTATCCATCGTAATTCTCCGAAAGAATCACTTAATGAATTCGAATTCGATGTCGTAGATCCTGACCGTGTCGCCGTCGGTGCAGCCCTTTTCGACGAGCGCGTCGACCACGCCCGAGCTGCGCAGTATCCGCTGGAAGTAGTTCACCGACTCGTGGTCGTCAAAGTTGACCGAGTTGATAAGATTCAGCAGCCACTCGCCCTCGACCTCGTATTCGCCGTTGACGTTGCGGATTGTTATCTCGTGATCGTTTCCGTCGTCGTAGACCGGCTCGGACTCGGGCTGCTCCGGCTCGTAGATAGTCATAGGCGGCAGCTCGGCGAGCAGCTCGGCTACCCGTCTCACAAGCGCGTCAACGCCCTTTTTCGTGACCGCCGAGATATAGAAAAGCTCCGAGTGAAGCTCGTTTTTCACATAGTCCTCCAGCGCCTCGAGCCGCTCGTCGCAAAGCTCGTGAATCTCCTCCGGATCGGCTCCGAGCGCGTCGGTCTTGTTAGCCGCGAAGATCTGCGGGCGCGACGCCAGCTCGGGGCTGTAGCGCTCGAGCTCGGAGTTTATCTTCTTTATATCGTCGACCGGATCGCGTCCCTCCGCGCCCGACACGTCGACGACGTGAACGAGCAGACGGCAGCGGTCGACATGGCGCAGAAAGTCGTGTCCGAGCCCGAGACCGTCCGCCGCGCCCTCGATGAGCCCGGGAATGTCCGCGCAGACAAAGCCCTTGCCCTCGCCTGTGCTGACCACGCCGAGCTGCGGCTGTATAGTCGTGAAGTGGTAGTTGGCGATCTTCGGGCGCGCCGAGCTTATCACCGACAAAAGCGAGGACTTTCCGACGTTCGGGAAACCGACAAGTCCGACGTCGGCGAGCATTTTCAGCTCGAGTATGACGTCCTTTTCCTCGCCCTTAATGCCCGGCTTGGCGAATCGCGGTATCTGTCTGGTCGGAGTCGCGAAATGGCGGTTTCCCCAGCCTCCGCGACCGCCCTTGAGACAGACGAAGGGCTCGCAGTTCGACATATCCTTGATGACCTTTCCGGTCTCGGCGTCCTTGATGACCGTTCCGGGCGGCACCATGATGACGAGGTCGTCGGCGGTCTTGCCGTGGAACTTCTCGGGCATACCGTCGCCGCCGTTCTGAGCGACGAATTTGCGTCTGTAGCGGAAGTCGAGCAGCGTGTTCGTGCCCTCGTCGATCTTGAAAACGATATTTCCGCCGTTGCCTCCGTCGCCGCCGGAGGGCCCGCCCTCGGCGACGTATTTCTCGCGGTGAAAGGCTACGCAGCCGTTGCCTCCGTCGCCAGCCTTTATGTGGATCGTTACGTTATCTATAAACATCTGTTGTGATTCCTTTCAGTATTTGCCTTTTTTGTAAATCAAGTGATGGAAGAACGAGACCGTCTGAAACTCCGGCAGAACCGAGACCTTCCGCTCGAGCGCGAGCATTCGCTCCCGCCACTTTTGGTCGGAGTGCTTCTCCTGCTTCTGCTGGAGATCGAAAAAGGTTCGCAGTCCGTAAACCTTAATAAGCTCAAGCTCCGGGCAGACCGACGCTATTTCGCCGTCGTCGTAGTAGTTAATCGTCCCGAACAGAGCCGAGCCGCTGTTTTTGCCGTCGAGCAGCTTTGCGGCTTCCTCAAGCTCGTCGAGCAGCACGGCTTTCTGCATCACCCGGCCGGCGCGGTTGTGCTTGACTATCGAGAGCAGCCCTCCGGGCTTAAGCAGTCTCGAAAGCTCGCGAATAACTGCCGCTCTCGCCGACTCGGGAGAAAGCTCAGAGCCGTTCGGGACATACTCGAGCACGTTGTGGCAGATCACCGCGTCGAACGATCTGTCCGGCATCTCTGACAGCAGCTCTACCCCGCCGAGAAGCTGAGTATAGTCTCCGTCGGCGCGTCCTGAAACAGCCGCCGCGTCCGGCTCGATAGCCGTGACCTCGCAGCTCTCCGACAGGTGCGCCGCGGTCTCTCCGCTTCCGCTGCCGAAATCGAGCACTCTGCCCGAAAGCGCCGGAAGCTCGTCCCAGATCAGCCTTTTTGCAAGATAATCCCAGTTCGACCGTCCTGTCATCTGTTCTCGCCGAGCATCGCGATCAGCTCGTCCTCGCCGATGACCGGGATCCCGAGCGTCTGCGCCTTGGTCAGCTTCGAGCCGGCGTCCTCGCCCGCGACGACGTAGGAGGTCTTTTTTGAAACCGAGCCCGAGACCTTTCCGCCATGTGACTCGATCAGCGCCGAAGCCTCGTCGCGCTTCATGGTCGGCAGCGTTCCGGTCAGCACAAAGGTAAGCCCCGCGAGCAGATTGTCCTTAACCTCCGACTCGTAGGTCGTGACGACTCCCGCTGCTTTCAGGCTGTCGATGAGCTTTCTGGTCTGTGGGTGCGAGAAGTAGCTGACGATATATCTCGCGGTTATCTCGCCCACGTCGTTGATCGCGCAGAGCGTCTCTGCGTCGGCTTTGAAAAGTGCCTCGATGTCCTTGAACTCCGCCGCGAGTACCTGAGCCGCCTTGGCTCCGACCTGACGTATTCCGAGCGCGTAGATCAGCCGCGCCAGTCCCGCCGACTTGGATTTTTCAATCGCCGCGATGATGTTCGCCGCGCTCTTTTCGCCCATGCGCTCGAGCGGCACGAGCTGTTCGGCTTTAAGCGAGTAGATGTCCTCGATTCCGTTCACCAGTCCCTCGCCGTGGAGCAGCGCGAGTATCGACGGCCCGAGACCGTCTATATCCATCGCGTCCTTTGACGCGAAGTGGACGAGGTTCCGCATGAGCTGCGCCGGACACTCGGCGTTCGTGCAGCGGTAAGCCGTGCTGCCGTTCGATGTGTCGTCGTCCGAGTCGGCTATGACCGGCTCTCCGCAGGACGGACAGCGCTCGGGCATATCGAAGCGCCGCTCCGAGCCGTCGCGCTTTTCGCTGACGACCGAGACCACCTCGGGAATGATGTCCCCCGCCTTGCGTACCACGACCGTATCGCCTATCATTATTCCCCGCTCGCGGATGAAGTCGAGGTTGTGCAGGGTCGCTCTCGAGACGGTCGTTCCGGCGAGCTTCACCGGCTCGAGGACGGCGTTAGGGGTCAGAACTCCGGTGCGTCCGACCTGAATGACTATATCGGTGAGCTTTGTCTGCTTTTCCTCGGGCGGGAATTTATAGGCGACCGCCCATTTCGGCGTAGAGGTGTTCTCGCCGATCGTCGTTCTGAGCGCGAGGGAGTTGACCTTGATGACCACGCCGTCGATTCCGAAGGGCAGGTCGGGACGCATACGTCCTATCTCCTCTATCTGAGCGATGACCTCGTCGGCGGTTCTGACCGTCTTGAGGTAGGGTATCGTCACGAATCCGACCGACGCGAGCCACTCAAGGCTCTCGTCGTGGCGCTCAAAGGCTTTCGTTCCGGTCTGGTAGTTGAAGATGAAGATATCGAGCCCGCGGGAGGCGCAGACCTTTGGGTCGAGCTGTCGGAGCGTTCCGGCGGCGGCGTTGCGGGGATTGGCGAAAAGCTGCTCGCCCTCGGCTTCACGGCGCTCGTTGAGCCGGTCGAAGCTCTTTTTCGACATATAGACCTCGCCGCGCACCTCGATGACCGGCTCGTCGGTGTCGATGGTCAGCGGAATCGAGCGTATCGTGCGCAGATTCTCGGTCACGTCCTCGCCGACAAGTCCGTTTCCGCGCGTAGCGCCGCGTACAAAAGCTCCGTTCTCGTACCGGAGCGCGCAGGAGAGCCCGTCGATCTTGCACTCGACGGTGTATTCGCAGTTGGCGTCGAAAGCCTTGGTGCGCTCGATAAAAGCTCTTACCTCATCATAGTCAAAGACGTCGGAGAGACTGCCGAGCGGCACCGTGTGCCTGACCTCGGCAAAGCCCCTGACCGCCTCGCCGCCGACGCGCTTTGTCGGAGAGTTCGGGTCTGCAAGCCCGGGATGCTCGCGTTCGAGCTCCTGAAGCTCTCGAAAGAGCATATCGTATTCGTAGTCGGAGATCTCCGGGTCGTCGAGGACGTAGTAACGTCTCGAGTGATATTCAAGAAGCCGCGCCAGCTCTTTCATGCGGGCGGCGGTATCGGTCGCTGAGTTCATATTCTAAAAACCTGCCTTTCGGGCGTTTGATACGCAAAAGCGCTGACCGCCCCTCATCGTCGGGGCAGAGTTATCTGCATTATATTATATCACATCCCGGCTGAAAATTAAAGCCTTTTCGCGAAAAAAGTTGCGGTTTATCAGTTTATTACCGAAAAGCCGTTTTTGAGCGCCGTCGGCGATATTACTAATCACCAAAAAGTTTGTTGTAAATCCAACATCGCGGCGTATCTGTCCGGGATTGCTACAAACTTTTTCAAAGTGACCCGCGTCGGGATTGACTTTCGCCGCGATTTTTGGTAAAATATTATTACTCTGATAAAAAACCGCGAAAGGAAGTGAACTCATGCTGACAAAGGCTGTACGGCTCCACGGAGTCAACGATCTGCGGCTCGATACCTTTGAACTGCCCGATATTACCGACGGCGAGATACTCGCCTCGGTCGTGTCTGACAGCATCTGCCGGTCGACCTCAAAGGCGGCGGCTCAGGGCGAGGCTCACAAGCGCGTGCCGGAGGATATCGCAAGGAATCCGGTAATAGTCGGTCATGAGTTCTGCGGAGTTATCGAAAAGGTCGGCGCAGAGTGGCGGGACAGCTTTTCGCCGGGGGATAAATTCGTCCTTCAGCCCGCGCGGGAGAACAGCTACGCCGCTCCGGGCTACAGCTACAGGTTCTGCGGCGGAGACGCGACGAGGATCATCATTCCCCGCGAGCTCATCGCCGAGGGCTGTCTAATTAAATACTCGGGAGACGCATATTTTCCGGGCTCGCTCGCCGAGCCTGTAAGCTGCATCCTCGCCGGACTGCGCGCAAGCTACCACACGCTCCCCGGACACCGCCACGAGATGGGGATAAAGCCCGGCGGGAAAGCCGCCGTCCTTGCCGGAGCCGGCCCGATGGGTATCGGCATGGTCGACTGCATCGTGAGATCCGAGCGCCGTCCGTCGCTGCTCGCAGTCACCGATATCGACGGCGAAAGGCTCTCCCGGGCGAAAAGGCTCATGTC
>CACXED010000116.1 GCA_902766575.1 uncultured Ruminococcus sp.
CCATGCAAAAAGTTGGCGGTTAATCAGTAGACATTAATTATGAATTTTCGGTAAACTATTGACAAACGAAGCCCAATATATTAAAATACGCTATGATGGATTTAAAATAAATTTAGAATAAAATGCCGTGCAAGTATTAGCATTGCGCGTTTTTTATGCAATTAAGCACAACGCATTAAGCAAAGGGAACATAATAAGCACAATATAGATACATCAGTAAATATTGATATGCCTATTACGTGAAATCAAACAAACAACTGCAAATATTGATAATTTTGATAATATTCTATCTCTTCAATATCCGGTAAAGTTTAGAAAAATGCCTTTTTTACTGTTTTAGCGCATATTTATTTTCTATAGGACGCACCAAAAACAGCATTATAGAGCTGATATCTTAGAAATAGAGGACGGCAAACAGTCAAAAGCGTAAAAAGTAAACGCAAAAGGCATATCAGGCAAAAAGGCATTTTATCACGATACAACAATCCACGGTATAACAATTAAAAAGATAACTTACAGGGGAAAATGAAAGTATATCAGATTCAGTTTCAAATCGGCGACGGAGAGAATATTATTGTCTGTGACGGAAAGACACAAAAACGCTTTATCAAGGTAGTAGCTTTAACTGCTTATTATTAGACAAGGTACCGAACCAAAGGCAGTTTTTCCGGCCGATGATTCGATCAGAAAGGTCATCTATATGAGCATTTGCGAGATATCCAAGAAATGGACTGTTAATGGCAAATGAAAAGTGCAGAAAATGGGCTCGTGTGAGCGAATTATTAACAGTGAATGTTTATGCAGTAATTGCATAATTCGGATAGCTGTTCTTAGATTCGGAGCCTGAGGCTGCTGAGCCATCCCATCGAAGATGGGACTTGCCCTTGACGGGTTCTGAAAGAAATGGTACAATATTTCACGCCGACGGCATGAAAACGAGAGCTGCTCTTGAGTTCATCACCGTCGGCTACGCTTTCCGGATCATTTCTTTCAGGTTCAGTCAAGGGTGGCGGACTTCAGGCTAGTACGGCAAGTATGAATACGCAGCTTACAAATATGAATAATTATTCGTTGTGCGGATAAACAATGCGAGCCCCTTTTCTGCACTTTTGAATTACCATACACTCCTCAAGGCCTCATTCCCACAACAACGGTATTTCTCCTGTTCAGGCTGAGGCGTTTCCTTGATTTTTTTGTCTGCTTTTTTGAGGGTGTTACAGCCCTTGAGCAGCAGCATAGTCTGACCGCGGGTGGTGGGAATCAGGCAAGAGCCGAGATACTCCTGCAGGGTTTTGATATCTTCATCCTCCAAAAGCTCGGTCAAAAAACGCAGCCATGTCACCGGCTGCGGTGCGTTCGGATTGAACTTTACCGGCAGACGGTTGCGGCAGAAATCCATGTGTTCATCGAATTTGCCGTTCAGGAACAGCGTACTGTTCGCCACATGAATCCGATCCTCCTGAATCGGCAGATTCGGCGCATAGGCTTCCAGCTTGACCATCTCCAACAGTCCCGACGCGCGCTTGGCGAGTCCGCTGCTCAGATACGGACGGAGCATTTCATAGATTTCCTTGCGGACGCTCTCCTCGTCGCTGATGCGTCCTTCGGTCGTAAAAAGACTGCCGCCGATACACTTCATCGGGTGCTTCTGCAGATAATCCTCGCAGAACAGCACCTCGTTGACCTTCTTTCCGTCAAACCAGAGCGGCAGCTCGTTTGAATTAATTTCGTCCATTTTCTTTTCCCTTAATTTCCAGTACACGCTCTTTCAGAAGCGTGATTTTGTCGTCTTTCATCATATCAGTCACAAGCTCCGCGCGCTCCTTTGCCGGACTGAAGGTCAGGATTTCGAGCATATACTTGGTGCATTCAAGCATATGGCAGGATTCGGTGAAGCGCGGATCAGGCTCGTCCCCCGGCGATTTCGGCGCATAGTGTGCCTGCCAGTCCTCCAAAATTTTCAGATACTCCCGCAGCACCCGGAAGCAGAGCCGTTCGTTCTCTGCCTGCGTTCGTCCTTTCTGAAGCGTCGTCAGAACTGACGGCTTGCTGTCGGTGACGCCGAAATCCGATGCCAGCTTCTTTGCCGCATTATGTGCAGAGAGGTGAAAGAGCTTGGCGGTGAGGTCGATCGCATCGCCGCGGCTTGTACAGCCGAAGCAATAGAAATAGTCCTCGTTCAGCTTCATGCTCGGCGTGCGGTCGTTGTGGAACGGGCAGCGGGTCATGCCCGAGCAGTTGACCTGCAGTCCGTAGCGCTCCGCCGCCATCCTCGGCGTGACGGCAGATTTGACCGATTCAAAAATCGTCATTTGCATTTCTCCTTTCGGTTTGGTTGACAATTTTGCTTGTCATGTTGAATATACAGCGATATTTTCAGAAACCGCAAAAATCCGGCGTTTTTGCAAGAATGAAAAAAGCCCCTCCCGATTTCTTGCAAAAATGCAAGTTCGGGAGGGGATAAGTGATATTTGATTAAAATTGACATTGCAAATTTGAAAATATATTGAAAAAATCCGGAATTTGTGGTATAATATTATTTAATGTCGGATATAAAAAAATGATCGGAGGTACAGCATGGAACAGACATATCTGCCCGGAACGATCCGCGACCGGATTCAGGATCTGATGAAGTCAAGGAAAATCACGCAGGCAGTGCGGAATCTGTATACCGGGAAAGCCGACGCCCGCGTCGTCAACCGCTTGCTTGAAAACAATAATTTTCTGAAAGTCACTGCACTGATCGCGCAGTTTCTGAATGATGAACTGGCAGCGGGAATCGCCGCAAGGAAATAAAAAAGAAATCGGTTCCGATGTCGCTGGAGCGCAGGAACTGGCGAAGTTAAATGCGGAACATATGTTTGCAGAGCTGACCAAATGGCAGGATGGATCTTACAAATGTTGCTGTCATAGGGCTGCTCGAGCTGCCTTGGTGGTTTCGATGAAAGATGATTACGGAGGAGTTCTGTCATGAACAAGCATAAAAATCCCCCATTTGAAATAACAACGGAGATCCTCTCGGATGTTGCCGGGATTGCAGAGCTGGTCGGAAGAATCAGCGGGAAAGGTCATTTGTCCGCGAGTCCGACTCTGCGGCGCAGCAACCGTATCCGCACCATTCACGGCTCGCTTGCAATCGAGCAGAATACGCTGACCATCGAACAGGTTACGGCAGTATTGAACGGAAAGCAGGTCATCGCTCCTCCGAAGGATATTGCCGAAGTCAAAAACGCCTACGAAATTTACGAGCATATGGACGAGCTTGATCCCTATTCAGTGGACGCTCTGCTCAGTGCGCACGGCGTTATGATGCGCGGTCTGGTGAATGAAGCGGGAGTCTTCCGCAGCCGTCCGGTCGGAGTTGTGGACAATGACGGCAGGATTCTGCATTTCGGTACGCTGCCCGATTATGTTCCGGGGCTTGTGGACGAGCTGCTCGAATGGACGCGGGAAAGCGAGCTGCCGATGCTCATCAAGAGCTGTGTGTTCCATTACGAATTTGAGCTGATTCATCCCTTTGCGGACGGCAACGGCAGAGTCGGTCGGCTCTGGCACACTCTGCTGCTGTCCAAATGGAATCCGATATTCGCGTGGCTGCCGGTGGAGTCGATAATTCATGACCGCCAACAGGAATATTACGATGCTATCAATGCTTCCAATGAGGAAGGCGCGTCAACGAAATTCATCGTGTTCATGCTGTCAGCCATCAAGTCATCCATCATGGAAGCGCTGAATATGAGCGATGAAATGATTGATGAAAGCACCTCTCAATCAGAAAATCGGTGGGATGTTGTTCGCACTTATATGCAGAAAAATGTGAGCATACGAAACTCCGACATTTGCCGGATGCTCGGCGTATCGTCCGCAACAGCTAACCGTCTGCTGCGTTTGTGGACGGACGAAGGCAAGCTGGAGCGTTATCGGGACGGACGCACTTGGGCGTACCGTCTGGCGGAGAAAAGATAACGGAGAAAACGCCGCTGCGGCGGGAATTATATACCTTTGCTTCCCTCTCCGGTCAGTCGGAGTTTTGCACAGTCAAGCTCTGCTTGACTGCTGCAATTCCTGCGGTTTGTCAGTTTGGTGCCACAAAATCCGCCTGCCCTACTGCCGCGAAAAAGCGTCTGCCGCCCGCTCTGCCATGCCGCAGAGACTATGCCGTCATCCCCTTTTCCGCGTCAGCGGAAGCAAAGGTATAACACAATAGACTTTCCGAGTTGGCTTTGCCAACTCGTGGAAAGATCGTGTGCCAACAGGGATGCTTCTCGCCCCTATTGGATGACCCAGAGCCGAGGGGTGCATCTCGCCTGCCGGCTCGGTCAGTGCTTCTCCACCGGAGATCCGCACCCCTCTGGACACCTGCAATTTTCTTCACACGTCGGTACCCAAACTGTAAAATGCAGTTTGCCACCGGCGCGAAGAAAATACAAAAGGAAGCATTTGCGCTGTGATCGTGAGAGCGCAAATCTTCCTTTGACACTGATAATCTGAAATTGGATATGGTTCTATTTCAGATCATCAGCTTCTGCTGCGGCAGAGGATGTGAGTGTGCGGACATATCTTACCAACGAAAAAGACCTCCGAAGAGGTCTTTTAGGCACACACTGTGCAATCGGATAGTCCGACGATTTGAGAATTCTTTTATTTGAACTCGTAGTATAGTTTTATAGGGGTCTACAAAACCACTTATATTATACCATAAAAATCAGGAGGTGTCAATATGGCAAATAAAAATAATTATTATATTGGTCTTGATGTCGGAACAGATTCTGTAGGTTATGCAGTGACAAACGACCGGTATGCCTTACTTAAACATAAGGGTGAACCGATGTGGGGGGTTCATTTGTTTGATCCGGCGAAAATTAACGATGAACGCAGAGGCTTCCGCTCGGCGCGCCGCCGTACTGATCGCAGGCAACAGCGAGTCAAAATGGTACAGGAGATTTTTGCTGTTGAAATCGCCAAAGCCGATGAAAACTTTTTCCGCAGAATAAAGGAAAGCGCTTTATGGCGAGAGGATGCTCATGACGCGCATTGTCTGTTTTGCGACTCGAATTATTCAGACGCGGATTATCACAAACAATATCCAACCATTCATCATTTGATCTGCGATTTAATTCATAATAAGGAACCGCATGATGTTCGCCTGGTCTATCTTGCCTGTGCATGGCTTGTTACACATCGTGGACACTTCTTCAGTGAAGTATCAAAGGAGCATCTGGAAGATGTATTGAATTTCGACTTATGCTATCAAGAGCTTATGGAGTTGTTCTCGGAGAACCCTCTCTGGGAATGTGAAGCCAAAGCGTTCGGGGAAATCCTGAAAAAGAAGATTGGAGTTAGCGCAAAGTATAGAGAGTTATGTAAACTGATTTTCAATTCTCCCAAAGCACCCAAAATGCCTATAACAGAGGAGGACGAGACTTATTACAGTGTCGAACATATCCTGAAATTGCTTTGCGGCAGTAAGGTCTCTCCCAAGGATCTATTTAACAAAGAAGAATATGCCGAAATCGCTTCATTTTCTTTGGACAAATCAGATGATGATCTGGCAGTGATTCTGGGTGAACTCGGCGACGATGCGGAACTGGTCCGTCGCTTGAAAGCGGTTTTTGATTGGGCTGTTCTCGCCGATATTCTATCGGATGCCACGTACATATCCGAAAAAAAGGTCGCATTGTATGAGCAGCATAAAACTGATCTGGCATTGCTGAAAAAGCTGGTCCGTAAATATGCCCCTACAAAATATGAAGATGTTTTCCGTGACGAAAGCAAAGCCAGATATGCGTCTTACAAAAAATCCGGAAAGAGCGAAGAATTTTGTAAGTTTATCAAGGGCATATTCAAAGATATTCATCCTAAAGCAGAAGACGCCGCAGATTTCTCTGAAATTCTTGGAAAACTGGACACGCAGACTCTTTGCCCCAAGCAGATATCTTCCGATAATCGTGTAATCCCATATCAGGTATATTGGGCAGAGTTGAAGCAAATCCTTGATAATGCTTCGGTATATCTTCCGTTTCTGAATGAAGCGGATGCCGACGGTTATGTTGCAAAAGATAAACTCTTATCCATTATGGACTTCCGTGTTCCTTATTTTGTCGGACCATTGAACCACGCGAGCCGCCTATCCTGGTTTGAACGTAAAGCCGACGGCAAAATAACGCCGTAGAATTTTGAGAAAAAAGTGGATCTTGACAGAAGCGAGCAAAATTTTATTGACCGCATGACGAATACCTGCACCTATCTCCCATATGCTGACGTTATGCCGAAATGCACTGCTTCACGAAAAATTCCAGGTGTTAAACGAAATCAACACGCTTACTATAAATGGACAGCGGATTACTGTTGATCTCAAGCAAAAAATCTATTCTGACTTGTTTGCCGAAAGAAAAAAGGTTACGGTAAAAGCAATCAAGCAGTATCTTTTCCGAAATGGTTTCTATACCGAAAGCGATCTCGATACGCTGGGCGGTATAGATGAAACCATTAAAAGCTCTTTGTCTTCTTATCATTCGTTTAAGCATCTTTTACAGACAAAACAACTAACAGAGACTGATGTGGAGGCTATCATAAAGCGTGCCACCTATACAGAAGACCGTCTGCGGTTTACCGAGTGGGTTAACAGGACATATCCGATGCTTTCCGAAGCAGATAGAAAATATATCTCGAAGCTGAGATTCAAAGATTTTGCAAGGTTGTCCGAAACGCTGCTGCGCGATATTTTCGGTACTGAAACAAACAGCGAAACCGGCGAAGCAATGTCTATCATTGATCGTATGTGGAACGAGAATCTGAATCTGATGGAGATCTTATCCGACCGTTATACATATCGGTCAATACTGCAGGCAGAGGCTGAAAGCTATTATAAAGAATACCCCAAGAGTCTTGATGAACATATGAAGGAAATGTGTATCTCCAATGCGGTAAAGCGTCCGATTATTCGTACAATGGATATCGTTTCTGATATTGTCAAGGTAAACGGCAGTACTCCGCAGAAGATTTTTATTGAAATGGCGCGCGGCGGAACACCTGACGGTAAGGGGAAACGAACAAAGTCGCGTTATCAACAGCTGAAAGAACTGTATGCAAAATGTGATCTGGAAGATGTACGGGATATGGAAGCGCGTCTCGAATCCATTGGAGATGACCGTGTTAACCGTCTTCAGAGTGAGAAGCTGTTCCTGTATTACCTCCAGCTCGGACGTTCTATGTATTCCGGAAAAGTAATAGTTTATGATCAGCTTTCCGGGAAGGGTTATGATATTGATCATATCTACCCGCAGTCCAAAGTAAAAGATGACAGTGTGCTTAACAATAAGGTTCTTGTACTGTCAGAGGAAAACGGGGCAAAAGGCGACAAATATCCGATTGCAGAGGATATCCGCCATAAAATGCAAGGTTGGTGGAAGCAGCTTCTTGACAACGGTTTTATTACTGCGGAAAAATACAAGCGTCTGACCCGCCATACGCCTTTTGATGAAAATGAAGAATGGGGCTTTATCAACCGACAGCTGGTCGAAACAAGACAGTCCACCAAGGCATTGGCAGCGCTTCTGAAAGAGAGATATCCGGAATCCGAAATCGTTTATGTCAAAGCGGGAATCGTATCAGAATTCCGTCAGGAGTTTGATATGCTGAAATCCCGGGCGATCAACGATCTGCATCACGCAAAGGACGCGTATTTGAATATCGTTGTCGGTAATGTGTATAACGGACAGTTTACACACAGATGGTTTTTGGAGAACAGAGATACATATAATCTGAAAGTGAGAACGCTGTTTACCAGATGTGTAACAGTAGGAGATAGTGTCATCTGGGACGGTGAGGAGTCGATTGGCAAGGTCAAACACATCGTACACAATAAAAACGCAATTCATATGACTCAATACGCGTTTTGCCGGAAAGGTGGGTTCTTTGACCAACAGCCAAAGGCATATCCCGAAGGGGCAATTCAGAGAAAGCAAGAACTTCTTGTTGAGAAATATGGAGGATATTGTAAACCTACAGCCTCTTTCTATACTATTGCTAAATATAGTGCTGGTAAAAAGACGAATGTCATGCTGGTTCCGGTTGATCTGTTGGCAGCAGATAAGTTTGTTAATAACAACGAGTATGCTTTGAAATATACTACAGAAACGATTGCCAATATCACGGAACAGCATATCGACTCGGTAGAATTTCCATTGGGAATAAAGCCGATAAAAATCAATACAATGCTCGAATTTGATGGGATGAGAATGTGTATTGTTGGAAAGTCAAACGGAGGAAAGGTGGTCATTCCCTCCTTGACAATGCCTTTGGTAATCTCATATCCGTGGGAAAAATATGTTAAGCATATCGAGAAGTTCATAGAGAAGAAAAAAGAACATCCCAACATGGTATACAGCGAAACATACGATAAATTGACTGTTAAACAAAATATTGAACTTTATGATCTGCTAACTCACAAACTAGAAAGACCGCCATATGTTAAGCGACCGAACAATCCGATTGACACACTGCGAAGCGGACGAGAAAAATTCGAAAAATTGGATATTGCGGAACAAGCCAACTGTTTGATGCAAATTCTGACTTTATTCGGCAGGAATTCGAATGGTTGTGATCTTCGATCTGTGGGAGGCGTCGGCAAAGCCGCAGTTGCAAGTTTCAGTTCTTCTATAAGCAATTGGAAAAAGAATTACACCGATGTCCGCATTATTTATCAATCAGCATCGGGGCTTTTTGAAACACGTTCGGTCAATCTTCTGGAGCTGTTATGAGCTGGCGTACAGTTATTATCACTACCCGCTGTAAACTGGATCTGAAAATGGGGTATATGGTCATCAGAGGGGAAGATACCAAGCGTATTTTCCTCAAAGATACGTGCACAGTCAGCGTGGACTGAGACAATCAAGGGAATTGTATGGGTTGATATTATTTCAGAAAAAATACGAAAACAAGCCGACTTTTTGAACGAATTGGGCAGATATACAGAAAGCAGCCTGATTCGCTCATATCTCGGACAGATCGAGCTTTATGATGCCACAAACAGAGAGGGACATGCCGCAAAGGTGTATTTTAACGCTGTTTTCGGTATGGATTTTACAAGAAGTGCTGAATGTCCTGAAAATGCCGCATTGAATTATGGATATGGGATCATTTTATCGGCATTTAACAGGGAAATCACAGCCTGCGGTTATTTGACACAGCTCGGGATTTTTCACAGTAATATGTTTAACCATTATAATCTGAGCTGTGATTTAATGGAACCATTCTGTGTTCTTATCGACAGACGTGTTCGTTCAATGGCGCTTTCTACTTTTGAAAGCAGTGAAAACACGCACTTTGGGATGTTTTGAATCAGTATGTATTGTTCTTTCTGAGGGAGACAGAATTCTTGATCTTCCAAAATATGTTGAGATCATATCGAATTTTATTGATTTTGATCTGAATCAAAAATCGTTGATAACAAAGATAATCAACGAGCTGGAAAAGATAGCAGTATCTCCGGAGCATTATCTGAAAACACAGGAATTGTTAGCGGAGATCGAGAACGCAGTAGATACATGGGCGTTTTCCTTTCCGTGTGATATCATTCCGAGTAAGGTTTCTGTTTCCACGCTGCTCAAATCCGTTGGAGTAGAATTGCGTAATGACTATATCGGACATGTAGGCGAGGTAGAAAAAATTCTTGATTATATGGAAGTGGTGCGGGAATTCGACAGGGAAAAACTGTTTGTTACGGTTAATATGCGCTCGTATTTTAACGATGCCCTTATACTGGAATTCCAGAAGACAGTAGTTGGTCATGAATATCATGTGCTGATGTTGGAATCACAATCATTTCCGATTCTGGAATATGAAAAAAGAATTACGATTGATGCAGATCTTTGCGAATTTTAGTTGATATTAGAACGAACTTATGGTATAATACTATTGTTGCAATGATTCTCCTATAAAATGCTCCAACCTCACGGCTTCGTAACCCGTAAATTCAGATGTGGATTTGAATTTGAGGTTTGAGAGTAGTGTAGTTTTATAGGGGTCTCAAACAATTCCGTCTCAAAAGTAGTATAATATAAGGTTTGAGAGTAGTGTAGTTTTATAGGGGTCTCAAATTGCCAGAATAGCTTTTACAAGTATTGTAAGCGTTGGTGTAGTTCAATATTTTTAACTATGGGAATCGGACTTCGCCCGATCGGCGAGGAGAACGTCAATTTCCCGGACATTGTCGAGGGCAGATTCTCATCCGAGCCGGTCTGCTACGGACGGTCGAACCTTGACAATCACGGAAAAGACCCGGTTTTCGAGGATCGGGCATATCAGGATATGATAACCGTATGCGGGCTCTGGGGCTACGGGATAGGAATCCCGTTGCCGATGAGAGCGCTGATCCCGAAGGACTGGGAGGGCATACTCACTGCCGGACGGAGCGTCGCCGTCGACCACGACATCGCGATGGGAATGCGCATGAAGGACGACTGCCAGAAATCCGGAGAAGCCGCCGCCCGGCTTGCCGTTCTCTCGATAAGCTCGGGAGTGAGGGCAAGGGAGGTCGATCTCTCCATGCTGAGAGGTCAGCTCGCCGCATCCGGCTGTCTCGGAAAGGACGACCGTCTGCTTCTCGAACGGCAGAAATCGGACGAGATACACGAATATCCGCTCTGGTGTACCGACGCGGAGGAGCTTGTGCGCGGACTCGGCTCGGATGCTCCGGGCTATTATATCCGGTCGGTCAGAGCGGTCGGCGGAGCTGAAACGGCTGAGCGTCTGCTCGGCTCGGAGAATCAGAACGAGCGCTGGCACGCTGCGCTGGCTCTGGCTATCACAGACGAGAGCCGAGATTCCGACGGCAGAGTCGAGGAGCTGCTGCTCGAGTGCGCGCAGAGCCGGGACGGCTTTGTGCCAAAGAACGGACGAAAATACATAAATCTTCGCTCGATATCTGCGATCAGCGCGATTGCGGGACTTGCGGAGAACGGACGTCTGACGGATCCCGGAAGCGCAGCCAAGATACTGACCTCGCTGCTCAATTGCGCCGGAGATATCGCTTCCGAGCTGCCCTTTGAGCCTTACGACCTTATCTGCGACCGCGGCGATCTGCGGTTCCAGTACGAATCGCATCTGATATCCGCGCTCGCCGCAATAGGCAGAGCAGCGGAAGGCGAGCTTGGCGACAAGATCAGAGCGACGCTCGCAGAGTTCTTCACCGAAGCCGACAGTGACGGCAGACGCTTTGAGGTGACGCTGATGGGTACTACAGGCTTCCGTCTCGACTGCACGGAAAGGCTGAAAAAGCTCGCCGGTATCTGAATCAAAAAAAGCCCTCCGAGGTCGCTATACCCGGAGGGCTTTTGCTCATCCGTCACAATGAGCGCCTTTTATAAAATTATAAAATCAGTGCTTTTTCCTGACCAGCACGACGAGCCCTGCGGCGAGAGAAGCCGCGAGGATGGCTGCCGAAACGCTGTCGGCTGTCGCGGGAGCGCTTCCGGAGGCTCCGGCGTCAGCCTTGGGAGCCGGGATGCTGATGGGAGTCGAGACAACCACCGCGTCGGGACCCTGATCGGCGATGTAGAGCTTGTTGCCGATGAGACCGAGCTGAGTGAAGTTCTGCGCGGTGTCAAAGGTCACGGCCTTGACCTCGGAGAGATCGGACTGGTTGAGTATAACGACCTGAGAGCTGTTCTTGTTGTAGGTGCAGGAGGCGACGTACTCGCCGACGATGCAGACGCCGAAGGCTTCTTTAACGGCTGCCGACGCGAGCTGAGTCTTTCCGGCTTTGTCGAGCTTCAGGACGGTGTCGCCCTTGCTTCCTCCTCCGAGGTTCGCCGCGATGTAGATCGCGCCGTCAGAGCCGACGCAGATGTTGTTGGGATCAGTTACCTTGAAGGTCGAGAGATCGGTATAGCCCGAGCTCGTTCCGAAGGAGGCGTCGAGCGTGGGATTGTTCACGTCGGTGACGTTGTAGCGGTAGAGACGGTCGGTGTCGTAGTTGGTGACGATATAGAGATAATACTTGCCGTCGAGCTTGACCGCGCAGGCGCCGTTGACGCCGATCTTGCCGGGGATGTCGATCTTGACCCACTTGATCTCCTCAAGGCCGTTTTCCTTGCAGATCGAGAAGTAGACCGCGCCGTTGTTGGCCTTGTTGGCGATGCCCATATAGACATATCCGCGGTCGTCCGCGCCGATAGCCTTGATGTAAGCTCCGGGCTCCTCGGCAAAGGTGTAGGTAGCGCCCGCCTTACCGTCAGAGGCGCTGAACTGGTAGACCGTGGGAGAACCGCCCTGAAGCAGACCGCCGTAGTAGTATTTGCCGTTGGGGTCGACGCCGAAGGCTCTGAGCTGCGAGGCTTTGAGCGAGCCGGATTTGTACTCGGCAAACTGCGAGAGCTTGAGGCCTGAGAAAGCATCGTCATAGGAACCCGCGCTTACCACAGCGGAAGCTGCCGATACCATGACTGCCGCGGTGATAAGAGCTGCGGCGAGTTTTAAGAATCTTTTCATGACTGTCATTCCTTTCTTTGATTCTCCGACACGGGGGAACCGTTGTCGGACTGTCGGCGCTCCGTGTGACGCCGGATCGCCGGTATGGCAGCTCCGTACATATAAGAATTATGCGGAGCTGTCTGAATTGATCCTTGCTAATATAATTTTACAATATTTTTTCGAAATTGTCAAGAGAATTTTACAAAACAATAAAAAAATAACGCCGGACGCGATGCCGTCCGGCGTTATTCCACAAATATAGGGCTGTTGTCTCAGCCGATATTGAGCTGAAATTTCCACAGAGCGTCAGTCGGGCAGTATTCCGAAGCTGACGCTGACGATCCCACCGGGAATGAGCGTTACTCTGCCGTCAAAGCTGTCCATTGAGCTGTGTCTGACCCTGACCCGCTCGGGATCGTCAAAGGTGTTGTGCGCGTGGAGATCGCCGTCTCCGAGCAGAGAGATTTCCGCGCGTCTGTCAATTCCGAAGCCGAACGGCACGAGCGACAGCTCGACCTCCTTTTCGGGCGAGAGATTTGCCGCGGTGACAGTCATTCTGCCGTCCTTCACCGACGCGGAGACGGATATTCCCTCGGGCGCGACCGTCTCGATCGCCTCTGCACCCCTGTGAGCCTTCCACATATCAAAGACGTGATAGGTCGGCGTGCAGATACAGCTCTCCCCGCTCGCAAGGAACAGCGCGTGCAGATTGTTGACGAGCTGAGCTACCGCGCAGAGCTTTATCTTATCGCAGTTGTTGTTGAAGATGTTCAGCGTCAGCGCCGTGACTGCCGCGTCGCGGATCGTGCTCTGCTGTTCGAAAAGGTTCGCTCCATGGCTCGGGCCGCTTCCGTCGGGATGCCAGCAGCCCCATTCGTCGATGCAGAGCTTCGCCTTTCCCTCGAGCCCGTAGGACACCGCGGCGCTCCAGTGACGGTCTATCAGCTCCTGCATTTTTCCCGCCTGAGCGATCAGCCTGTCCCACTCCCCGTTAGTGAAGCCGACCGGATCGCCCGCCGAGCCGCAGTAATAATGGAAAGCCATGCCGTCCATCCGGACGCCTTTCTTTGATAGCTCTCCGAGCAGCCCGCGCGTCCAGCCGACGTCTCCGGCGTTGGCTCCGCAGGCGATCAGCTCGAGCCCCTTTGAGCTGTTCGACATGATCTCGGCATAGCGTCGGTACTCGCAGGCGTAGAACTCGGGCGTCATGTTGCCTCCTCCGCCCCAGTTCTCGTTGCCGACGCCCCAGAGCTTCACATTATATGGCGCGGGATGTCCGTTCTCGGCTCTGAGCATTGCAAGCGTCGTCGAGCCCTCCGGCGAGTTGACATAATCTATCCAGTCGCGGATATCCTTTGGCGTCATTGAGGTCAGATTCGCGGCGATGTAGGGCTTTGCTCCGACGAGCGAGCAGAAATCG